>JAYXXU010000298.1:0-11913 GCA_036019135.1 Pseudomonadota bacterium
CCGCGCCTGCTGCTCTGCCTCATCCAAATATTCAGGAATATTGCTCGCCAGCACAATCTCCGCATCATCTTGCAAACGCGACAACAAAAACCCAAAAAACGGCATATTTAACCAACGCTGCGCTGGATTCTTCGGCTCAGGATTCGGATATAAAATAAACAGCTTGGCAATCGACTGCGGCGGCAAACCATGCACCACCCAAGGCAACGCATCGGCGTGAATCGGTTGTAGGTTTTGGATGGGATCAGCCTGATAACTATTAGAGAATTTCGTGAATTTTTCGGCAGTGCGCTCAATCGCATACAACTGAATCTCAGGGTTTTGCCTTGCACAATTCAGCGCATGCATGCCCACTCCAGCCCCAATCTCTAGCCAAATCGGCCGATCTGTCGGCAATACAGGCGGGACAAAATCACGCGGTGGCTTTAACGCTTCGGGGCGAAACAAACGCATCGACATCAGCTAAACTATCCCATCTACAAATCAGCCTGCATTATCAGTGCAATCTGCATAAATGCAATGCCCACCCTGAACACGCCCCATCATGAGATGTAAAGAGAGCCTACCCATGACCACATCCAGTAGCACGCAACCCAGTAGATTGGCCTGCCCACGCTGCCGCAAGCCCGCCACATGGACAGATAATCCGTTTCGGCCATTTTGCTCTGAGCGCTGTAAGATGATCGATCTTGGTGCATGGGCAAACGAAGATTATAAAGTCCCTGCTGCTGACAGTAGCCCTCTGTCTGGCGAGCTTGGCCAGCGTGACTTTCAAGATGACTGAACCAAGATGACCAAACGCTAAAAACAACACTACTGACTAAAGCAGCCGCCATGACCACCTGATTGCGCCCACGCTGCTTGGCCTGATATAGCGCATCATCTGCACGCGCAACCATCGCAAAAAACTGTGGGTGGTGAATCTGCTGTCGTACCGCGCCAATACTGACCGTGACATAGATCGGATATCCCAAACGCGCCGTAAAATCATAAGCCGCAATGGATGACCGAATGCGCTCAGCGATCACCGTCAACTCCATCGGGGTCAAATCAAACAACACCACCAAAAACTCCTCACCGCCGAAACGACTGACCAAGTCCTCGTTGCGGACGGACTCACGCAAGATATCGGCACAGACCATCAAAATCTGATCACCGACCAAATGCCCATAACGATCATTGAAGCTTTTAAACAAATCCAAATCAATCAACAGCACCGATACCCAACGTAACTGATCGCCTGCAAATCCAACTTGCAAGCGCCGCTCAATTGCACGTCGATTAAGTAAACCCGTCAAATGATCATGCTCACTGATTCTTTGAATTTTTTGGTTTTTTTGATTTAGTCCACGAATCAAGCTGTCTACGACCACCAGCAAAAATACGATATAAAACAAACAAAAAAAGATAGTTGATACCAACCAAAACCCACCATTGCGGCCACCCGCCAGACCAGATTCAGTCAACAGTGGTGCATACGGCAATCTACCTTGTACCGTGGCATACAGCACCACTGCTGCACAGCATAAGACGATTGGAAACGCCGCAAACACGGCACGCCGATCTAAGAGCAATAATCCAAGTATGGGTGAGCCAACCAACAGCAATCCTGCACCCATTGACATGGAACCAATCAAATAACCGATATACAGCTCAAACAACGCAAATGACAACATAATCAAAAAGTGCAGCCAAAACACCAGCTTTGGCTGATAAATCTTCCGTTGCAATGCACGCAGAACCATATAAAAAACAAGCAAATATAGCAGCATGCCCAATAAAATTGGCCACAACCTTTGAATCAGTTCAATTTGAATATCGACATGAGCGGGTGGATAATGCCAAATCACCAACACCCAAACAGCATACTGCACATACTGTAACAACAGCAGCAGAACCAAGAATGCAGCCCGCTGCAACGCTGACCAATCCAAAATCAAACTAACGGTGTGCTCAATACGCTGACTTAGCATCATTACTGTCCCAGTTCTACCTTGATCAGTCTGCTCACTGCTGCTGATCTTTATTGATTGCTTGTTTTAATCGACCCACACCCCTTGTGTCGGTCCTTGGTGCAACAGTTTTAGTTTATCAGGCAACAGTACAATGAAGCTATGCTTCCATGCAAGTGTCTTATTTTAAGATTTTCTAATTAGCCTGCTCGCCCTGCTACAAACGGGTTGGTGCGCTTTTCGTGGCCAATCGTACTCATCGCACCATGCCCCGAAATAAACCGCGTGTCATCAGGCAAACTAAACAACTCTCGTTGGATTGATGCCATCAATTGCGCATGATCGCCCATTGGAAAATCTGTCCGACCCACACTACCTGCAAACAACACATCACCCGTCCAAATCAGTCCTAAGTCGGCGCTATAGATCATCACATGGCCTGGCGTATGACCAGGTGCAAAACGCACCTCAAACTGATAGCGACCCAAATGCAATTGATCACCACCAGTCAGCCACTGTGTCACTTGAATTGGTTCAGGCTGTGCGAAGCCAAACATTTGCGCCTGTTGTGGCAGCATATTCAGCCAGAAGGCATCTGCTTCATGGGGGCCAATCACAGGCACTTGGCATTCACGCGCCAACTGCCCAACCGCACCGACATGATCCAGATGCCCATGCGTTAACCATAGCGCTACCAAGGTCAGACCTTTATCCGCGATGACCTGCTTAAGTCGCTCGGGCTGACCACCCGCATCAATCAAAACGGCCTGCTGACTCTCGTCATCCCATAGCAAGGTGCAGTTTTGGGCAAAATTGGTCACGGGATAGATTTCGTAATGCAGCATGTCAAACATTCACCTTGTCAGTCAGATTGCTTATGATGCAAAACATCACCGCTGTTGAACAAGCGTTATGCCGCACAAACTGATTTTATTGGTCGAAGACGATCCTGCGATTGCCGAACCGTTGCGTTATGCGCTTCAGCGTGAAGGCTGGCAAGTGGACTGGCAGATGACTGCACAAGATGCACTGCGGGTGTTAAAAGAACACACGCAGCGGCAACAGCCCTTTGACTGCTTGATTTTGGATGTCGGCTTACCCGACTTGGATGGCTTTGATTTATGTCGGCAGATTCGGCAGCATTGGCAGACACCATTGTTGTTTTTGACCGCGCGTAATGATGAAATTGACCGTATCGTTGGCCTCGAAATCGGCGCAGATGACTACTGTGGCAAGCCATTTAGTCCACGCGAAATCATCTCACGGATCAAGGCGATCTGGCGACGAATGCAGTCGATGACAAGCCCAACCCCCGTCTACAGGCCACCAACGACCGCTTCATCTACCATGACTGAGCATCAACCGATCATCGCATGGGGCGCGTGGCACTACGAACCAAACGCGTGTCGTGTGTTGTATCACGGTCAGTTGCTTAGCCTCACTCGCTATGAGCTGGGGGTGTTGGATGTATTTTTGCGCCACCCTGAACAGGTGTTTAGCCGAGAACAGTTAATGCAACAGGTCTGGCAGCATCCTGAACACAGTCTGGATCGGACTGTGGATAGCCATATCAAAACCTTACGCCAAAAACTCCGCGCCATTGATCCAACTGATCCGATTACCACCCATCGCGGCTTGGGTTATAGCCTGTTGCGGTATTAGCCAGATGTCGATCTTTGTACGCATTTGGGCAGCGTTTAGTGTAGTACTACTGATCGGTAGCTATCTGATGCTGAACGCTTTACAACAGCAGATCAAGCCCAACATGCGTCAAGTGGTTGAGGACACATTGGCCGACAATGCCAATCTGATTGCCAGTCTCGTCACCGATGATCTCCGCAATCAGCAGCTTGATCAGCCCGAATTTGACCAAAAAATTCAACACGCGCTGAGCCGTCACCTCAACGCGCAAATTCGCGCAATGCCCAAAACCAAAATCCATCAAACACTCTATATCACCGATGCACAAGGCATCGTGCGATACGACTCAACAGGACAGGCAACTGGACAAGACTATTCGCGTTGGAATGATGTCTATCTGACGTTGCGAGGTCAATATGGCGCACGCTCAACCCGTGCCAATCCTGATGACGAAAACAGCTCCATCATGTATGTGGCTGCGCCCATCATAGATCAGGGCCGCATCATTGGGGTGGTCAGTATCGGTAAAGCTGGTCGCACAGTACAGCCTTATATTGAGCAAGCACAAGACGAGATGCTGCAACGAGCCGCATTGATGGTGCTGATCTCGCTGGTGCTGTGTACCATCGTGGCGTGGTGGTTACGCCGCAGCATTAATACGGTTCGACGCTACGCATTATCACTGCCTGCGCATGGCCTGCCAGCACCACATTTTTATTCGGCCAGTGAACTGAACGATCTCACATACGCACTTGACCAGATGCGTAACCAACTGGAAGATCGCGCCTATATCGAACAGTATGTACACACCCTCACGCATGAACTCAAAAGCCCGCTGACCGCCATTCGTGCCAGTGCCGAGCTATTACAAGATGACCTGCCGCTGATCGATCAACGGCATTTTGCGCATAGCATCCACCAACAAACCCAACGCCTTGAACAACTGGTTGAACGCTTGCTGCTGCTCGTGCGTCTCGAACAACAACAAGAGTCGTTTGAGCCACAGCGGCTTAACCTTAAACAACTGATCGACGGCAGCATTCAGTCGCGACAAAGTCAACTCCGACAACAGCAGATTCAATTGGAGATCCAATTGCCAGAGGCATTATGGATCATGGCTGAGCCGTTTTGGCTCGGGCAAGCGATTAGCAATCTACTGGATAATGCGCTTGATTTCACCCCGATACAGGGCAGCATTCAGATCAGCGCCATACAGACTGATCAGCAACTGAGTGTGACGTTTTATAATCACGCTCCTTCGATTCCTGACTATGCTCTCTCGCAGGTCTTTGATCGCTACTACTCTCTCCCACGCCCCAAAACTGGCCGTAAAAGCACAGGTATTGGCTTAACCTTGGTCAAACAAGTGATCGAACGGCATCAAGGCCACGTCACGATTGGCAATCTTGATCAAGGAGTCTGTGTGTGCCTGACACTGCCACAATCCACCTCAACTTAAGATGTCATATTTCTGTCATCTTTTGCAGATAGACTGCATCTATGATAAAAAACATCAACTGCTTCAATACTTGCGATACTCAACAACAATACACAAGTCAGGAGGACTTATGAATTCAAATGCTCATCCTATCCGTCAACTGAATCCATCCACACCCCCCTCAATGATGCGCTGGGTCAGTAGTACAGGCATCCTCGTCTATGCGCTCTGGCTCGTCAGTCAGCATGGTTTTGGCTTTTTTTCGATTGTGATGCTGATGCTGTCTATCGGCTTGCTGTCGACCACCTTTGCTAAGCAACGGTGCTGGCGGCAGCGACAGTTTATTGAGGATTACAATCTGCCGCAGGCGATCCTCCATACCTTACGACGCGAACATGCTGTGCCGAGCCACCAACTGCCACTGGTTGAACGTGGCTTCAAGGATTTTTGTCAGCTCCAAGTCAGCACTCCCCAAACCCTGCACCATCTACCCTCCAAAGCAGTCGATGCGTTATGGCATGCGTTTATTTTGGATACACAACGTTATGCAGATTTTTGCCAACAGGCATTTGGGCGAATGTTGCATCATCATCCTGCCACCGAGATGCAGGATTTGCCAAGTCATCGACAGACTCAAGCCCTAAAAGCCACATGGCGTGGCGCATGTCAGCTTGAAAACATCCGCCCTCAATCGGCACACACTCTGCCATTCTTGTTCAGTCTCGACCAACAGTTAACGTGGCCAAACGGGCTGCACTACCAACTGGATCAGCTCAACAACCTGCTACGCTACAACGATGGCGACAGCAGTGACGTCGGTTCAGGCGGCACACTTGATCTCAGTGATTGTGGAGACTCTAGTAGCAGTAGTGACAGTGGTAGCGACAGCAGCGGTTGTGGTGGTGGCTGTGGCGGCGGAGACTAGGCTGCCACCTCAGATACATCTCAATAAAAATATTACAGCAACCTACAATAATTACATCCTGCTGTCGAAGCAAAGGCATTCGGTGAATCCAACACCGATAATAGTTGCTCGCACAGCCGAATAAGCTCGTACGGCCAAATTTGCACGACCAAAAAACGTTCAGGTTTTGCGTACAGCTTTGCAGCTAAATACAACTGCTCCGCAGCATCAAGGAGCAAAACCATTACGTCATCCGTCGTTTCACTCCATTGCATCAGCCGGTTCGCATTTGCACTCTCGCAGCCTTGATTAAAAAATATAGTGTCAAAACGCTCTTCTATCGACAAATGAGCAGTGCAATTTTCATTATTTTTGAAGCAGAGTGTGGTTTTCAGACGGCTGATTTCCGCAGACAAACCATGTCGAAAAGTAGGTAAATAGACACGGCTATCTGTAGGGCAAATATTCTGACCCGCGATATAGATTTTGACATCTCGAAGCAGCGCGTTAGGCTCGACTGCACCGATTTCAAATGCAATTTTTGATAGATCACCAATCATCAGCACAGGAACCACCTCATCAGATCAATAAGTCACAAATATCAGTATTTTTTAGAATACCGAATTAAGTGACTGATAGATAACCGAATATCTAGGGTATTTTTGCAGCTCTGGGTACTGGCACTTCATCAAGCCACTGCTGATACCACTGATTAAATGTGAGGTATTGCTCCACAGGTTTGGCAAGAGTCTCAGCCAACCAGCGCTCTTCTGCCTGTGCTCTCTGCGCGAGTGGAAGACCGTTAAACCGAGTAAAGTCAAAGCTTTCTTTTAGCAACGGAACGATTTCACCTACCCATTCGATCATCGTCCACACCGTACCTCGATACCGACCATTTAAAATCAAAAAGTCATCATTGGCACAACCGTGCTGACATAAGATCAAAATATTCACGCGCTCAAGATCGAGCGTCGCATCAAAATCTGCATCTAGGTGTAAACTCGAGTATTCCGTGTCCTTCAGCGCATCCTCAAGAGAGTACAAGCCGTAGCCTGTAGCTGCTCCACCATTACCAACAGTCAAAATAAAACCTCTATATTCTTCAAGCAGTCTAAAACCCAAGTCGGACTCAATCTGCTCTAGCTTGGCCTGCGTAATTGTCGGCAACATTTCATAACGATGTGCTTGAACTCCAAACGCCGTACAGTCTGGATCGATCTGTTTTTTAGTTCTGAGCGCATGTTCTACGGCTAACAAATCCACGCCAATCTCCCTACCCCAATATACCTTTATGCCGCCCCTCTGCCAAAAAATCCTGCGTCAGTTGCAGCCACTCCTCATGCCCACCGAGATCTAGCGCCCCGCGCAACAACTGCCAACGCAAATAAATCAACCACGTATTCAGCACATCACTTTCACAGTATTCCGTCAACTCCGACCACTGCCCTGTCCGTACCATCCCTGCCACATCATAACCACTCGTGCCTTGCTTACCGGCAAAACCCAACAACTGCGCCACATGATCGAGCTTCTGAAAGTTGCGATTATTAAACATCGCCAACACATCCATCAGATCCGTGTGGCGTTGGTGGTAGCGGTTTTGATAGTTGTTATAGCGTTTTTGCGAGTCGTGTTCGCCTTGATCGAGCAGCCCGACCGCAGACAACTTGTGCAACATCGCCCGATATAACATCACTGGAATATCAAAGCCCGAACCGTTCCAACTGACTAAGGTCGGCTCACGCTTATCAAACACCCCTAGGAATTTTTCGAGAATCTGCGCTTCGGTCAGATCAGCTTGGCTAAACGAAAACAGCTTCATGCTGCCATCTTCGATCCATAAGCCCGAAATACACACGATTTCATGAAATGGCAAACGCGGAAAATCCTGTCCGGTTTCTTGTTTGCGCAGATTTGCCAAGGCGAGTGCTGCTTCAGCGTCAGGTAGATCCAACTGATGAATCCGCTTGCCAGTTTCGACGTCTTCAACCGTTTCAATATCAAACACCAAAATCGGCAAATTAATCATGCTTCTATTCCTTCAAGCCACTACGTTAAGTCGTTATCGCACAGGGATGAAAACACTTGGAATTGTTTGAGCCATGGATGGCGAGTCTTCCAAGTGTAAGGGCTTTTGCTTACTTTTGGCCTGTCAAAAGTGAGGCCAGCCGCAGGCATAAAACAGAAAAATGACTCAACACCTTTTGAGCCATCTCAACAAGGCAGGACACTAATCCACCACCGCAAACAATCCAGTCGATAGATAACGATCACCGCGATCACACACAATACAGACAATCACCGCATCAGGACACTGCTCGGCGACACGCACCGCCGCCCAAACCGAGCCACCCGACGACACACCCGCACTGATTCCCTCGCGCTGCGCCAAAGCACGCATGGTTTTTTCGGCTTCAATCTGTGGAATATCAATGATTTGATCGACCCGTGACGCATCAAAAATCGTCGGCAAATACTCAGTCGGCCAGCGCCGAATGCCTGCAATCTGTGCACCGTCAGCAGGCTGTAAGCCGATGATTTGAATAGCGGGATTTTGTTCTTTCAGGTACTTGGACACGCCCATAATCGTGCCAGTTGTCCCCATTGAACTGACAAAATGGGTAATTTTACCGCCCGTTTGCTGCCAAATCTCAGGACCAGTGGTCAGATAGTGTGCCAGTGGATTGTCTGGATTGCCGAACTGATTCAGCACTTTGCCCTTGCCTTCAGCTTGCATTTTTAAGGCGAGATCACGCGCCCCTTCCATACTGGCTTCTTTGGAAACTTCAATTAGCTCAGCACCGTACGCCCGCATCGCGTCTTTACGCTCTTGGGTTGCACCACTTGGCATGATCAGAATCATCTTATAGCCACGCATTGCCGCAACCATCGCCAAGGCAATCCCTGTATTACCACTGGTCGCTTCGATCAGGGTATCACCGACTTGGATGTCGCCACGTCGCTCGGCCTGCATGATCATGTTATAGGCGGGACGGTCTTTTACCGAACCTGCGGGATTGTTGCCTTCAAGTTTGGCCAATACGGTCGCTTGAGTGTGCGCGGCCATCCGCTGCAAGCGTACCAACGGGGTATGACCGACATAATCATCAAGGGTTGCATAATGTTGGGTGATATCAGTCATGGCGTAACAGCAACCGTGCAAAAGATCAGGCGGCCATTGTAGTGAAAAATCAGAAAAGGCGCATCTTACAGATGCAAGGCTCATCAAGCTAAACCAACCTGATGAACCAAATACGATTGATGACAACTATACCGTCTGAATCGCTGCCCCCATCCGTTTCGGATCGACAAGGATTTTGGCATGTTGTTCTGGATCACGCAGTGCCTGAAATGCCGCACTAATCCCCTCCAATCCGACCACACCTGTAATCAACGGCGAACAGTTGACCTGTCCTTCGGCGATCATATGCAAGGTATCGCGGAACTCCAGCGGCGTATAGCCGATCACGTATTGAATCTCTAGCTCCTTATTGATCGCCAGCGCAGGCTCAATCTTGTCACTTTGCATACAGACCCCAACCCCGATAATCCGCGAGAACAACGGCGCACCTTCGAGAATCTGCTGCATGACACCAGGCACGCCAACACATTCAAAAATCACTGGACGCTTCGGCAAAGCACCGAGCTTGTCCGCCACCCGCCATGCATGCCACCAAGGTAATGGGACAGCTTGAATTTTATCAAAAATCCCCATGCCCATATTGATTGCGTCCGACACATTGCCGAGCAGTCCGAATTCTTTCCAGTTGCCAAACGGTGAGTCTTGTTTGGGGTCAACCACGATGTCTGCGCCACACTGGACAGCCAATTTACGCCGATTCGGTGAAAAATCACTGGCGACGACGTTCTTAACGCCTGCAGCTTTAAGCATCAAAATCACCCCCAACCCGACAGGCCCACAGCCGATCACAATCGCAGGTTCATTGGTTTTGATGCGACTACGACGCACCGCATGCAAGGCGACTGCCATCGGTTCGGTCAGCGCGGCACGGTCAGCATCAAGGCCATTGGGCACTTCAAACATCAGACTCGATTGCACCACGACCTGTTCGGCATAGCCACCTGCTGCATTCGGTGACAGTCCCGTTGGTTGATAGCCCAAGCCGTCTACATTCAGCAGAGGCATAGCACAAACGAGGGTATCAGTTTTGAACTTACGGCGAGTTTTGACCCCATAGTCCAGCACTTTGCCGCAAAATTCGTGTCCCATCACAAAGCGGTCACTGGCTTGCGCGACACCATTAAAGCCGACCCGCGAGGCCAAATCATGCATATGATTACAGTGATGTTGCATGTGCAGGTCTGAGCCGCAGATGCCGCAGCGCACGACTTCAAGCAGGACGTGGCCTTTGCTGGGGATGAGTTTGGGGTGTTCCTCGACGCGTAAATCTGCGTTGTGACAAAATACTGATTTCATATCTGGCCTGTGGGTTAAAACCTTTCTCGCTCTAGTTAAACGGATCAATGGCAGGCTGTCTAGCTGAATTGCAGGGCGATCCAAAAATGGCCGAATCAGTAAAAAATATGCGATTATTGCCTATAATATTGATGCTTTTTCAAGCACAACCATTTAGGTTAAGCTGACTGTATTTGGGCAACACTGCCGAATCGTTTATGAAAAAAACCGTATTGCTCACCGTAAACCTCCTTGTTGAAGTACCAGCTGAAGACGTGGCATGTGGAGAACACAACAGTCCACTAGACAAACTTGAATTCAAAATTATTGGATTACTGGAGGACATACCAACCTCTCTACCTTTGACATGGGTTTCCAGCCAAACGCTTATACTTGATCCCGAGCAGATGAACTGTGGGCGGTGCTGCAATTGTGGACAATGGATGACGAATCGTGATTTACCCAAACCCGTCAAAGGGCTATGTAATGGCACTATATTTGAAGGCCAGCTACTCTGTGATGAATGCCTACCATCCGATCACCGCTGGGCGTTTTAGCTTTTAATTTTTCATAGCGGCATGACAATCACAGCGAAGATTAACAGGAAAGTATAGCCATGACAGGACTCTGGGTTGGTTTATCCGTTCGAAAAAACTGGCGTGAAATTTATCATGTTTTGGAAACTTGGTTTCCGACACTGGTGATTACGGCTGTTGACTGGGATTCCATCGAAATGGAAGCATTAAAGACCTTATGCGCTCAGAACTCAGATGTCATCTTTTTTATCTCGCAAAATGAGAGCGAATTTCCGACTGTGATACATTTTGATCTATTTCCGAATCCTCAAGACGAGGCTGTCATCATGCCGACCATGATCGAGTTGGCGCGGCGATTTTCGGTTGTGCTGGATTGTGACAGTATTTGTGATGGAAGTGGATACGGTGACAGTGATGCGCCGTTTTGGTCAATTGTGTGGCGTGGTGGACAAGCTTTTTTGGCTGATAATTGCAATACAGCCTTTGCTGATGGCGCAGACCATCCAGTTAAAATCGTGCATGCGCTTAATCTGCCTGCATACCAACTAGACCACGCTGGTCGACTGACATTACCAGCCGAAACCAGCAAAATTTAGCCACCTATTCAATTAAGGCCGATTACGTCCATACGCATCGTGACTCGACACCCACTGATCCGACACAATCGCCGATGCCAGCGATAACTCGCCACACAACACCGTCGCCGCGATAATCTCCGCCAACTTATGCGCCTTGCCCGTCCCGTAACAATCCATCGACTCCAAGCACTCACGCTGGGTCGGCAAGCCCGTCCCACCGCCATAACTTGCCACAATCAACGACGGAATCGTCACCGAAAAATAATAGTCGCCGTTGTCTTTTAACTCACTGTACACAAAGCCCGCGCTCGACTCCGCGACGTTGGCCACATCCTGCCCACAGGCCAAAAACACCGCCGCCACCCCATTTGCAAAGTGCGCCCCATTACAGGCCGACCCGACCATAAACGCACCTAGATTAGACAACTGGCGCTGCTTAAACAACGC
>JAYXXU010000299.1:0-2268 GCA_036019135.1 Pseudomonadota bacterium
AATAATCTATGAAAGATCTGAGTCTATCTGTGCATGCAGCGTTTGAGTTTGAGCTGGATGAACTGGATTTTGAATTTGAAACTGATGACGCGACTGAAATGTAAGCGTTTGCTTGAGGCGGATTACATTGAGGCTAAATCGCCACGCTGAGCATCGCCCATCCAGTCAGTGACCCAACAAAACGGAACACACGCCACCGCAGCAGGTGGCGTTTTTGTATGTGCAATTCGGTGAATGTCGGTCGAGGATATGGCAGTATAGTGCAGTACTCGGCGGTTGCCTGACTCGAAATTTAGAGAGAATAATGAAAACCCAAAAGATTGCAGTGATTGGTGCAGGGACAGCTGGATTGGCGTCAGCATTGGTATTGGTCAAGCAAGGTCATGCAGTCACTGTTTTTGAGCAGGCCGCTCAGCTTGAAAACGTAGGCGCGGGTGTGTTGCTGCAACCTTCGGGGTTGGCCGTGTTTCAGTATCTTGGGGTGCTGGATGCTGCGTTGGCCTTGGGTGCGCGGGTGGATTCGTTACAAGGACAGTTGGCGGATGGTCGGCTGTTGGTTGATCATCATTATACCGATTTGATGCCGATGGATTTTGGGTTGGGCATGCATCGGGCAGCGTTGTGTGATGTATTGATGCAGGGATTGGCAACGCAATCGATCCAATGGGAGTTTGGGGCGAGTGTGCAGCGTGTCACGACACAGGCGACGGGGGCATCCGTTCAAACCCTGAGTTTGACTGGGCAAATGTCTCAGCAAAATTTTGACGCAGTCTTGATTGCCAATGGTGCAAAAAGCAAGCTGCGTCCAGCCGCATGGGTACATTTGGATCGCCCTTATCCTTGGGGTGCAGTGTGGGCTATTTTACCTGAGTGCGAGCAGCTTGACCGTCATGTGCTACATCAGTTTTATCATGGCACGCAGACCATGATGGGCATATTGCCAACTGGGGCTATTCCAGAGTTGCCCAATCAGCGGTTATCCAGTTTGTTTTGGAGTATTCCGACCGCACAGTTTGCGACGTGGGGTCAGAATACAGCACAGATCGCTGACTGGATCGCCGCTGTGGCTCAGCATTGGCCGCAGGCAGCAGCGTGGTTGTCTGACGTGGTGCAGTCGCCGACACAGTTTCTACGAGCAGAATACCGCGATGTGATCTTGAGTCACTTTGGCGAGGGGCGATTGGGAGTATTGGGCGATGCAGCACACGCGATGAGTCCACAGTTGGGGCAGGGAGTCAATATGGCGCTGCTGGATGCGTGGGCGCTGGGGCAGGCCATGCGTACGGCGCGGAATTGGGATCAAGTTTGGCACACCTATCATCAGTTGCGTGTGCCTTCGATACGGTTTTATCAGATGATGAGTCGGCAGTTAACACCGCTATATCAGTCTGATCGGCGTAGCTTGGGAGTGTTGCGTGATATGGCGTTCCCGTGGATGTATCAAGTCCCTTGGCTACGACGTGAGATGGCCAAAACAATTTCGGGGTTTAAGATGGGTGCATTGCGTGAGCTAGATCGCACGCTGCTGATGCCCGAGCCACCAACAATACCGCATGATCAAAAAATACCATTCTGAAGAATGGTATTTTGAGTAGGCGATTTGAAGAGCGATGCGTTTATTGTTGACTGTCCACAATCACACTCGCGGTGCCTGCACCAACGGCTGCCCTAATCGCAGCACCGCTACGGCCGCCAGATTTCTCGCCAATCGCAGCGCCAGCGGCTGCACCCGCAGCAGTGGCGGCTGCACGGTTTTGGGAAGGGGTCATGCCTGCACAAGCAGTCAGTGTCATCACAGTACCCAGTACCAGTGCTGTTAACGCTGGACGACCTATCATTATTGAACGTTGCATACGATTCTCCGATATTGCGCATCAAACCAATGCTGTCCACCAAGGTAGAGCGCTGCCTGATCTGTGCCTAGCGTTAAAGCGTATGTTTTGTCGGTGCTGTGTGTCGGTTACTCAGTCATTCTGTCAATACAGTGTGCCAACATTACGATGAGTTGCTTGCTTTGTGTGTTTGCTGTGATTTGTTTTGCAGTTGGGCGATGCCGATTTGAATGGCTTGGGCAACCTGTTCACGCAGTGGCCATTTAATGTGATCAATATGGTTGGCACTGATGCCTGCTGTTTCAATTCTGGGCATGAATTGATAGCGCAGCGGTTGCCGCTTTGGCACATAAGGTAGCCCTTTAAAGCCTGTGGCCAGCGGAATAAATGCCTCACCATTGCGCATCCAACGCAGAATGCCTAACTTATTGGCGAG
>JAYXXU010000300.1:0-26884 GCA_036019135.1 Pseudomonadota bacterium
GCGCTATGCACATGTGTAAATATCTTGCTGTCGCCAGAGATTCAACCCGTTAAGAGGCGTACCGTGTTTCATCAGCTCTGGCCATCACGCTGCGCCCTGTGTCATATCCAGCCAGCACTACCACAACAAGCACTCTGCATTGGCTGTCACCATGATTTGCCTTGGCGCTTAGATCGTCTGACCCTCCCTGACTTGGAGGTCATGGTCGTGTTTGAGTACGTCTGGCCGATTGATCGACTGTTGCACTTATTTAAGTATCAACAGCGACTGGAGCTGTTGAAAATCTTTGAGCATGGCCTCAAGCACTTGCCCAGACCTGAGGTCGATGCATTGGTAGCGATGCCCGCCGCTCACGCTCGACTACGCGAGCGCGGCTACAATCAAGCACAACTGCTTGCCCAATCGGCCAGTCAGCATTGGCAAATTCCGCTGTGGTCTGGTGTCCAGAGGAAGCGTCATACAGATCGACAACAACAACTCAACCGTACACAGCGAATAGCAAATCTGACACACGCCTTTGCAGCTCAATCGTGCCCGCCCCCTCGACTGCTGTTGATTGATGATGTTCTCACCACAGGCACAACCCTCAGAACCTTGGCATATGCCCTACAGTCAGCAGGCACAGCCGAGCTACAGGCCATGGTGATTGCCAGCGCAAAATCCGCCTAGCAAGCATTTGCAAAACCCCGCTGGTTTGCCATCTCAGGCCACGCTAGAATAAGCATCATTCAGCGACAGGAACGACCGCCATCCGTTTAACGACACGCTGGGGTTGTCCTCGCCATGCGTGATCCTTGCCCAGTCTGCCCAATGCGTCAGCACAACCACCTGTATACCGCCCATAACGCGCACTGAGTAGAGGTTCAGATGTCCAATCCAAGCGACCAGCAGCATGATGATGTACAAAATCTACTCAAAAAAATCCAAGGACTTCTGGCACGTCATCGCTTAGTCGAAAACCTCGTGCATCGACAAGATATGCCGAGACAAGAGTTGGTTGACCACCTTGTCCATAAACAAAATTTGGTCGAACTACAAAAAATCCTCAATCGCCTGCATGTTGCAGATATTGCATTTATTCTCGAAGGCTTACCGATTGAGGATCGTTTGCTGGTCTGGGGCATGGTTCGCTCTGAGCAGGATGGTGAGATCCTGCTAGAAGTGTCCGATGCCGTACGAGAATCACTGATCGATGTGATGGAAGACAGCGAGATTAAAGCTGCTGCCGAAACACTCGATGTGGACGAACTGGCCGACCTCGCCCCTGATCTGCCTGCCGAAGTGATGCAGGATGTGTTTTCGGCGCTTGAACCTGAAGAACGCGCCCAAGTCCATGCTGCCATGTCCTACCCCGAGGATACTGTGGGTGCACTGATGGACTTTGACATGGTGACAGTTCGTGAGGATGTTACCATCAAAGTGGTTTTGCGCTATCTGCGTCGATTTGATGAGCTACCCGAGCATACTGACAAAATTTTTGTGGTGGATCGGGATCAACATTTACGCGGTATTTTGACCTTAGAAACTCTGCTGACCAGTCAACCCAAAACCCCCGTTAGCGATGTTATGAAAAGCAAAAACATCATCAGCTTTGAGCCAAATGATGATGCCGATGATGCTGCTCAAGCCTTTGAACGTTATGACTTGATTTCTGCACCTGTGGTAGATAGTGACCATCGTGTGATTGGACGACTGACGGTGGTCGATATCGTGGACTATGTCCGTGAAGAATCCGAATACGAAATCTTAAGCAATGCGGGTTTGCGTGAAGGTGAAGATATTTTCGCCTCAGTTTGGGACTCGGTCAAAAACCGTTGGGGTTGGTTGGCCATCAATATGGGGACTGCGATTTTAGCGTCACGTGTGATCGGTGCCTTTGAGGACTCGATTGCGCAATTGGTTGCATTGGCGGCATTGATGCCAATTGTGGCGGGCATGGGCGGCAACTCAGGCAATCAGACCATTACCATGATTGTGCGTGCGATTGCGATGGGACAGGTTGAGCAATCAGCCTTCAATCGACTCCTGCGTAAGGAGCTTGGTGTGGCGATCATTAATGGCGTGTTTTGGGGGGGGTTACTTGGGGTGATGGCTTGGTTGTTGTATGACAACTTTGAGCTTGGTCTGGTGATGACCGCAGCCATGATCCTCAACTTGCTCCTAGCAGCAACTGCGGGCGTGATGATCCCGATGCTGCGTACTCGGTTTGGACGTGATCCTGCATTGGGTGGATCAGTAATGATTACTGGACTGACGGACTCGGGTGGTTTTTTGATTTTCTTGGGCTTGGCGACGATTTTCTTGCTTTGACAGTCAACAAAAATAGCATCATAAAAAAGGTCGTTCAAATAAACGGCCTTTTTTATAGGAATCAATGAGATTAGGCGGCTGGCAACAACTGATCCAAATTAGATGCCCGCATGATCGCTTGCAACTGATCAGGAACATGGCGCAACTCTAGCGGCTGCTTGAGCTGACGCAACCACTGTACAATCACCGCAACCGCAATGGTATTGCTTTGGCTCAGTTCAGCCAAATCCAACACCCAGCGCTGCGGCGTTGTTGCCACACCAAACAACTTCACACCCTGACGATAAATCTCTGATGCATTACTAAACGTCACAGCACCAGATAGCTTTAGCGTCTGGGCATCCGCTTGTGTCAAGGTTGCGTTCATGACTTAGCGGCCTGTCGTTGGATCAGCAGTTGGGATGAATGAGCGAATCGCTGCATCTAAATCACCACGATTAGAACTGACGGTGCTGGCAAACTGATTACGGAAAGTCAGACCAATATCAATACCATTTAACTGCACGTTACGCACTTTCCATGTATTACCACTTTGGATCAACTGATAGTTGATCGGAATCGTCGTGCCTTGATCGGTTTTGAAGTCCATGGCTACAGAGGCACGGCTGGAGTCATTGCCTGCTACGAATGGACGCAGCGTGTAGCTTTCATTATTAAATGCTGCCAATCCACGCGCATAGGTACGAATCAAACTGTCCCGAAAGGTCTTTTCAAATGCTGTACGCTGTGCTGGTGTTGCCTGACGATAGTAACGTCCCATCACCCCACGGGCAAAACCTTCAAAATCCACATAAGGCTCAATGTTCTCTTTGACGATGGCATTTAACACCGCTGGGTTTTTTTGGTAGGCTGGGCGCTCTTTGACCAAACGTTCGATCAGTGTATCGGAAATACGCTTCACAAAGACAGGTGCTGGCTCAACTGCCGCCATCACACTACTGGCCGAAAATAATGTTGCCAATGTCACGGCGACTACAGTGGTACTACGGGTTTTAAATTGCATGGTCGTCATCCTCATTTCATCTGTTTCAACATCAGCACACTCATCAACGCTGCGAACAATCATGTCACCACCTCTGCCTCAACCGACTCGGTTAAAAACCTGAATCGGTGTCACTGGCAGGGGCTGATGCCGCAGGGGCTGGTTCAGTTGCCTTGTTGAATAGGAACTTTCCGATCAAATCTTCTAACACTAATGAACTTTGTGTTAGGGTAATTTCGTCACCGTTTTTTAAAAATGTATCATCAGCACCCGGTACGATTCCGATGTATTTTTCACCCAATAGACCTGCTGTTAGGATGCTCGCAGCAGAGTCAGTACTGATCTCATTCACGTCACTATTGATCTGCATCGCGACCACCGCCGTTAGACGCTGAGGGTCAAGTGAGATACTGGTCACTCGGCCAATGGTGACACCACTCATCGTGACTTTGGCACGGCTGGTCAGCCCTGAAATATTGTCAAAATGTGCAGTAACGGTATAACCATTGGTGCCTGCTGATTGCGTTAAACCACTGACACGCATAGCAAGAAAGAATAACGCCACTGCCGCCATAATCACAAAAACGCCGACGGCCAATTCAGTAGTCCGTGTTCTCATCATAATCCTCCGAACATGACCGCAGTCAGTACAAAATCGAGTCCTAATACACACAAGGACGAATACACCACAGTGCGAGTAGTCGCGGTAGAAATACCCTCAGATGTCGGCACACAGGCATATCCCTGATAGACCGCAATCCACGTACAGACCACGCCAAACACCACGCTCTTAATTACACCATTCACAATATCGTTGAGGAACTGCACATTATTCTGCATATTGCCCCAGAACGAACCGTCATACACGCCGAGCCAATCCACGCCAACAAACTTGCCGCCAAGAATCCCCACGGCCGAGAAGATCAATGCCAATAGTGGCAAGCTAATCATCCCCGCCCACAAGCGCGGCGCAATTACCCGACGTAATGGATCGACCCCAATCATCTCCATACTGGCCAGTTGCTCAGTGGCCTTCATTAAGCCAATTTCAGCCGTCAACGCTGATCCTGCGCGCCCTGCAAACAAGAGCGCAGTCACCACAGGCCCCAACTCACGCACCAACACTAATGCGACCATCGTGCCGAGTGCTGACTCACTGCCATAATTGACAAGGATCGTATAACCCTGCAACCCCAGCACCAGTCCAATAAACAGCCCTGATACCATGATGATCAGCAGGGACAACACCCCTACCCGATACATCTGCTCAATGAATAAACCAAAACCGCGCCCTGATGGCATGGCAAATAGGCTTCGAAATAGCAAGATAGAGGCCGCGCCAATGCCTTGCGCACGCGCAATCGCATCCCGCCCCAGATGCTCAATCATCTTCACGGCTATCCCCCTGCCTGCAAATCAAGATATGGCCGATGACTATATTGAAACTCGACGGGGCCTTCAGCATGGCCATTCAAAAACTGTTGTACAAACGCAGAGTCACTATTGTGCAGTTGCTCAGGCGTGCCCTCACCTTTGACCTCACCATCGGCAATCACATAGACGTAATCCGCAATCGACAGGGTGTCTTGCACATCGTGCGACACAATAATCGTGGTCAAACCCAAGGCCTCGCGCAATGTCCGAATCAGCCGTACCAATACGCCTTTTACAATCGGATCTTGTCCAGCAAACGGCTCATCGTACATGATCAGCTCAGGATCAAGCGCAATCGCACGCGCCAAAGCAACACGGCGATTCATCCCGCCCGATAGCTCAGCAGGATGTAGCTGCTCTGTTCCCCGCAGCCCAACCGCTTCAAGCTTGAGGCCAACGATCTCTGCGATCAAATGCTCAGGCAATTGGGTATGCGCACGCAGCGGAAACGCGACGTTTTCATATACGGTCATGTCCGTAAATAATGCCCCACTCTGGAATAACATACCCATGCGTGCACGGGCAGCAAATAGCGCCGAACGGCTCATTTTGGCTACATCGCGCCCATCAAATAATACCTGCCCCCCATCGGGTTGCAACTGTCCGCCAATCAAGCGCAATAACGTAGTTTTGCCCGTACCCGAAGGCCCCATGATGCCAGTGATTTGGCCACGGTTGATTTGCAAATCAACCCCTTGATAAATGGGGCGATCTCCTCGAAAAAATGACAAGTTTTGAACTTGGATTAACGGTCGATCGTCACCCGCAATTGGGCGGGCACACTGTGTAGAATAATCAGTCATGCAGGGGTTAATCACTCGCAAGCTTATACAGGGCAATATAACATGCCAATTTGAATAGAATTTGAGGGTTACGTTACGCTTTTGTCAGCTTGGCCGATGACTCACCGTTGGGCACGCCACCTAGCGCCAAACTAGTCTGGATCAGCAATCGGCTTTAATGCCAATGGCTTGGATGCATCTGGATAATACTGCTCAATGGCACTGGGTAAATTCCCTGCATTTTTCTCAGCCTGTAATAGGTGGTATCCCATAAAAACCGCATTGGCCGCCACCAGAAACGCAAACAGATAAGGCACTCTTATTCTCCTTCAACTACGATCCCAGAACGCCAAGGTTACCGTATCATCTGAATAATCGCGAATTTTTTGCACAAAAAAATGCTGGCACTGCCAGCATTTTGATTAAAACTTATCGAATATGTCGATTAGTCTTCATATTTACGACGTTGCTCATGACGGTCAGAAGCAAAGCGGCGCTCCTGACGACCAAAACGCTCATTGCGCTCTGGGCGGGCGGCAGGCGCTGCTGCGGTAGTCGCACCTGCTGGACGCGGTGCGCCTTGGCCTTGATAGTCACGACGTGGACGCTCACCGCGGCTATCTGCCTGACCATACTCACGTGCTGGACGTGGTGCTGCACCATCGCGATTGTATTGGCCACGTGGAGCACCTGCTGAAGCATCACGCCAAGGACGCTGCTCCGTCCGTGACTCGCCACGCGGTGCTTCACCGCGATAGTCGGCACGATTGCCTCGATTGTCATCATTGTAGCGTTGTGCGCGATCAGCAGCAGGTGCAGCAGCACGTGGATTATCGCCACGATAGCCACCTGCACTGCGACCTTCACCACCACGACCAGCAGGAGCGCCACTACGGAAGTTGCGTTCACCCTCTGGACGACGACGCCCTGCACCACTACCTGCATAGCCACCACGGCCATTGGCACGACGTGGCGTTTCTGGTGGTGGACTCGGCTCAAGACCTGCAATTTCGCTGACAGGTAGGCGAGACTTCAAATAATCCTCTAGTGAACGTACTTTGCTACGCTCACGATGCGTGGCCAGCGTGATTGCTTGACCACTACGCCCTGCGCGACCAGTACGGCCGATCCGATGCACATAATCTTCGTTTTTCATCGGCAAGCCGAAGTTAATCACGTGGCTAATGGCGGGAACATCCAAGCCACGCGCAGCCACATCAGTGGCAACCAACACACGGGCACGACCTTCACGCAAGGTGCGAATTCGACGATTACGCACAGCTTGTGGCATCGCACCATGCAGCGACACCACTTGATGACCCATCTCTGCCAACTCTTCAGCCAACAAATCAGTGTCACTTTGTGTACTGGCAAAAACGACGGCTTGATTGACTGACTCATCATTGAGCCAATGATTCAGCAGTTTTTTCTTATGCTCAAAACCATCAGTCCAGTGCAACGTTTGGGCAATATCAATATTGGTGGTTTGCGCACTTTCAATCGCAATCCGCTCTGGATTATTGGTCAGCTTCTCAGCCAAACGCAGGATGCGATCTGCAAAAGTCGCAGAGAACATCAGTGTCTGCTCACGATTATTAGCCAAATCACTGATTGCTTCTAAGTCTTCAGAGAAGCCTAGATCTAACATACGATCCGCTTCATCCAAAATCAGTGTCTTAACTTCATCAAGGCTGAGTTGGCGACGATTCACCAAATCCAGCAAACGACCTGGCGTCGCCACAATCACTTGTGCGCCTTTCATCTGGGCGATTTGTTTACCAAAAGGCATACCACCCATAATGCTCGCAATCCGCACACCACGCACATGGCGCACCAGATTGATAGCGTCTTGGCTCACCTGTTGTGCCAACTCACGGGTTGGGCACAAGACCAAAACACTTGGAGTCACGATGGCTTTTGCACGAACAGACATTGGCGGTTGCGCAACCAAAGCCAATGGGTTCAGTGCGGGCAATAAAAACGCAACTGTCTTACCACTACCCGTTTTACTTGAAACCAATAAATCCTTGCCTTCTAGTGCCGCAGGAACCGCTGCTTGTTGTACCGATGTCGGCTCAGAAAAGCCCAGATCAGCCAAAGCTTGTTTTAGAGAATCAGCAAGGGCAAAATCGGAAAAAGTCAGACTCATAGAGAGTTTCGTCCCGTCAGGACGCTCCGTAAAAAATAGATCAAAGTAGACATCGGATTAGCGCGGAAACCTTATTGCTGACTCATGTCAGCTGGGTCACCAGTTATAAGACGATGCTCGTGTCACGCACGAATGCTTGCAGCCGTGGCCTGAAGAACTGCCAGATTTGATCCGGCGGCTGGCGCGATGGAGATGTCCTCTCGTGGACGAAAACGCGCAGGGAATGCTAGGAGGTGTTCAGGCAAAGAACGGGAAAAGTGCGTGCGCGCATTCTATCAACATTGCAGATTGATTGCCAGTAATATTGTGATTTTATTAAACCAAGCCCTCTCAATCATTAGCCATGATGGCTAATTCAATTTTTTTTGATAAAAAATGGCCTATCCTGTCGAAATTTCAGTCAATTAGATGAATAATGTCTGGCACATAGATGCTTAAATGCTGCAACTTGATCAGCATCATCTATGAGATTTTGAACAGTTGTCTCACAACCTTAGCTAAAAGGACGTTCATCATGTCAATGCTAAAACGCACACTTATCGCCTGCACAGGTGGGTTAATCACAGCCTTTTTTGTGGCTGGCTGTACGCCTGAACAGATCAATATGGCCACACAGACCATTGGAATGGTGACTACCCCCAATGGCGGTGTAGTCAATCCCAGCAATGTCCCTGCACAAGCAACCGTCAATGGTAAGTATTCAGGATTGATTCAAATCATGAACTGTCCACAAGACCAGAACAGCTATGGTCAATTCCGTGACTGGGGCTACTGGGGTGGTGGGGCATGGTGCAACCAAACGGGTAAGGCTGGTCATTGGGTATGGGTCGCACCCAACTGGTATGTTTTCCAAAACAAACATCGCTAAGTCGGTCATACCTTTATTAAAAAGGCCAGCAATATGCTGGCCTTTTTTCATCAAAATACAAAAATCTGGCACTATTTAAACAGTGGCAACATCAGCAAGACTTGTGCCTCACCCACCACGACCCCAAGCACACCCCCAACAATAATCAGCGTTTTTTCATCCTCTTTAAAGGCTGGACGCAACATGCCCTCAAACTCTTCGGGCGTCAATTTACGCATCCGCTCTACTAGCGTGTTGCGAATATCCATTGCATCTTCGGCATAGGATTCAATGTGCTTCATGGTTTCTGGCAATTTGCTCAAAATACTCTCAGCAACTGCATCTTTCATCTCGACATATTTTTCGCCACCAACCGCATACACCATCAATGGTCTGGCAATACCTGCCTGCTCATCCACCATGCGCTTGACATTTTTATGCACCAATTCCATGATGTGATTGGACATTTCACCACGAAATAGCTCTTCGATCATGTTGGCTGGTGTCAGCAGTTGCTTTGAAATCAAATCTGCATAGTCTGTTGCCACTTGCTGTTGACGTTTTAAGAACATGCCATGAAACGTTACCCCCAAGATTTTTTTGGGACGCTGCGGACGGAACATCAGATACAAAGCCAACCAGTCACTAAAGAAACCGACCGCACCGCCGAATACAGGCAGCATCCATGGCTGCTTAAACAGCAACCAAAACACCATCTGAATCAAACCAATCAAAAAACCAAAATACAGACCAACCCAACCAAAGAACTTAAACTCCTGCTTGCCGACCTTTTTAAAGATATCGTTTAACAGGCGTTTGTCGCGCGTGAGATTGGTGATCACCATGTGCCGCAGGTCAAAATAACGATTCACGTCTTTTTGAATCTCAGTCATGATTTGGGCAACCACTGCAGGGGCTTCAGCCTTGACACGCTTGATGATTTTTTTGCGGGCAAACTCAGGCATCGACTCCCATAGCCCCGCTTGATAACGCTGCGCCACTTCACGGGTAATATCTTCAGCCGCCGCCATCATCGGCTCTTCGATTTCTTGGGCAATTCGCTTGGGATCAAGACGCGCAAAAATCTCTTCTGGCTTAATCAATTTGCTGGTCATCAACTCAACCGCAGTGGTCGCCATTTTTTCGGCTTTACGCGGCACAATCCCCTGCCAGCCGATAAAACCAATCCCTTTAAATTCCAACGGGCCAAACATCATCTTGACCGCGATGACTTTGGTAATCCAACCAATGAAGCCACTGATAAACGGAATCATCAGGTACAAGTACCAGTTTCTTTGAAAGTCGGCAATGATCTCTGCCAGCATAATAATTTTCCCTATCAGCAATCACTTAAGAGCAACTGAAAGTTGAGTAAGTCTTCGCCTGTACCACGTCAAAGGGCATTTGAACCTCTGAATAGCCCATTGGCGCGGCGCTCAGTCCTTTCAGCGGGTCAATGATCCCACCCTGTGGGAGCCATCATCGCTCATCATATTACGCGTTTTTATTTAAGATATGTGCAACAAAAACCTTGATCTAGCAAAAAAACCAAAAAACCGCTTTGCATGCGACAAAGCGGTTTTTTGTCAAGCCGTCTAAACCGACATTACATTGGGTTTAGGCACGCTTTGCAGGAGTGGCCAATACCGTCAGATGCTCATTCGGCATTTCTTTGTGCAACACTACAGGCTGACGCTCAGGTTTGAGCGCTGGGCGAGCGGCATTATTAATCACCGCTTCACTCACCTCTACTGTCCCAACACCAGACATGGACGGCAAATCATACATCGTGTCCAGCAAAGCATTTTCGAGAATAGAACGTAGGCCACGCGCACCTGTGTTGCGATCCAAGGCTTTTTTAGCCACAGCCAAGAGCGCATCTTCGGTGAATGTCAGGTCAACATTTTCCATCTCAAACAGACGCTGATATTGGCGAGTCAAGGCGTTTTTAGGCTGCGTCAGAATCTGCATCAATGCAGCCTCATCAAGCTCCTCCAAAGTCGCAATCACAGGCAAACGACCAATAAACTCAGGAATCAAACCAAACTTGATCAGATCCTCTGGCTCAACCGCACGGAATAACTCGCCGAGCTTCTTGGTGTTGTCTTTGCTTTTGACTTGCGCACCAAAACCAATGCCTGTTTTTTCGCTACGCTGCTGAATGACCTTTTCAAGCCCTGCAAACGCCCCACCACAAATGAACAGGATGTTAGTGGTATCAACCTGCACAAACTCTTGTTGAGGATGTTTGCGGCCACCTTGAGGGGGGATAGATGCCACTGTCCCTTCAATCATTTTGAGCAAGGCTTGTTGCACGCCTTCGCCCGAAACGTCACGAGTGATGGATGGGTTATCGCTTTTGCGGCTGATTTTATCAATTTCATCGATATAGATGATGCCTTTTTGGGCTTTTTCGACATCATAATCTGCTTTTTGCAGCAGTTTTTGTACGATGTTTTCGACATCCTCACCGACATAACCCGCTTCAGTTAAGGTGGTCGCATCAGCCATCGCAAACGGCACATCCAGCAAACGGGCTAAGGTTTGTGCCAGTAGAGTTTTGCCTGAGCCAGTTGGGCCAATCAGCAAGATATTGCTTTTGGACAATTCAACTGGATCAACCCCTTGGCTTTGTGCCGCGTGCTGGGTTGATTTGAGACGTTTGTAATGGTTATAGACGGCCACAGCCAAGGTTTTTTTGGCTTGCTCCTGCCCGATCACATATTGATCAAGCGCCTCGCGAATTTCTGCGGGCTTGGGCAGCGGGCGGTTTTCCCAACCTGCTTCGTCCGTTGTTTTGTGTGTCTGCACCAAGTCAAGGCAAATATCGACACACTCATTGCAGATGTATGCGTCTTCGCCAGCAATCAGTTTTTCGACTTCGTCTTGGCGCTTGCCACAAAAAGAGCAGCGTTTTGGTGCATCATGTAGATCGGACATGGGTTCTCCAGTCTGTGAGTCAGCCACGCTTACAAGCGTTGGCTGAGAACCGCATCCACTAGCCCATAGTCACGGGCAGCTTCTGCACTCATAAAGTTGTCACGGTCAGTATCTTTGGCGATTTGGTCAATCGGTTGGCCAGTGTGGTGTGCTAGCAAACCGTTTAGCTTTTCGCGAATATACAAAATCTCGCGGGCATGAATCTCGATGTCTGAGGCTTGACCTCGAAAACCACCTAGTGGTTGGTGAATCATGACACGAGAATTGGCCAACGCATAACGCTTGCCTTTGGCTCCTGCGGTCAGCAAAAATGATCCCATTGAGGCAGCTTGCCCCATACAGATGGTCGAGACATCAGGCTTAATAAACTGCATGGTGTCATAGATTGCCATACCTGCGGTCACTGAGCCACCAGGTGAGTTGATATACAAGTGAATATCTTTATCTGGGTTTTCAGCTTCTAAGAACAAGAGTTGCGCCACTACGAGGTTGGCCATGTGATCTTCGACTTCACCCGTCAAAAAAATCACCCGCTCACGCAACAGGCGTGAATAAATGTCAAACGAGCGCTCGCCACGCGATGACTGCTCAATCACCATCGGAACAAGAGCATTTTGTATTGCTTGGGCTGGATAGGTCACAGCGATGTCTTCCTGAACGTTCAAGATCGTTTCGAGAATATGGGGGATAATCATGCAAAATGCAAAGGGCAAAACCATACAAGCGTTTTTATGACGATAGTTTGTCCTCAAAAAACAAAAAAAGGCGCATCTCCGACACGCCTTTTTTTGCGTCACCACATCGAATTAACGACGCTGGTTGGCCGCTTGCTGTGCTGCCAATAACTCCTGATAGCTCACTGCAGCTTCAGTGACCTTTGCACCCGCGAGGATATGCTCAACCACTTGATCTTCCAGTACAACGGCTTCGATTTGGGCGCGTTGCTGTTGATCGTTGCTGTAGTATTCAATCACTTCAGCAGGATCTTCATAGCTTTCTGACATTTCGGTGATCAACGCAGTGACACGGTCTTGATCAACGGTCAGTTTGCTCTGCTCAATGATTTTGGCAACCAGCACACCCAATTTCACTGAGCGCTCGGCCTGCTCTTTAAATAGCTCATCTGGCAACATATTGTCATCAAATTTCTGAGCACCACCGAACTGCTGAGCAAATTGTTGCAGCATGGCTTGGCGTTGACGCTGAATTTCATCGGTGACCATGGCTTGTGGCACTTGAATTTCTGCATTTGCAGCAACCAATGCATCAAACGTCGCTTGCTTGGTTTGGGTGCGCAAGCTGTGCTTGACTTCGCGCAGCATGTTTTTGCGGACTTCAACTTTGAGTTGATCTTCGCCACCTTCAGTGATCCCGAACAGTGCCAAGAAGCCTTCATCAATTTCTGGCAATACAGGCTTTTCAACTTTTTTCACAGTGATTTTAAACTGTGCGGCTTTACCTGCCAGTTGTTCAGCTTGGTAATCTTCTGGGAACGTCACGTCGATGACCTTTTCTTCCCCAGTCTTCATACCAATAATGCCGTCTTCAAAACCAGGGATCATTTGACCGCTGCCCAAGACCAGCTTGAAGTCTTCGGCTGAGCCGCCTTCAAACTTTTCACCGTCGATAGAACCTTCGAAATCAAATGTCACTTGGAAGGTTTTTTTCGCCATGCCCTTGGTGGTGTTGAAGGTCTGACGCTGCTTACGCAGGTTTTCGATCATGGTATCGACATCAGCGTCGCTGATTTCGCTGGTTTTGCGCTCGATTTCCAAGCCATCAAAACCCGCTACAGTTACTTCTGGATAGACTTCCACGACGGCCTTGTAATGTAAGCCTGTGTCATTCAGTTCGGCTGATTCAATGTTCGGCACGCCAACAGCATTGATGTTATTGGCACGAATCGCTTGATACACGGTTTCGCGGATGACATCGTTGATGACTTCTTGCTGAATACCAGGACCGTAATCGGCACGAATGCGCGACAATGGCACTTTGCCAGGGCGGAAACCGTTGATTTTGGCGGTTTTGGCAACTTTCTTTAAGCGAGCTTCAAACTGGCTATTAATCCGCTCAGATGGAACGGTGATGGTGAGTCGGCGTTCCAGACCTGAGACCGCTTCGGTCGTGACTTGCATGGCATCCTCGATTCTTGATCAAGCTGAAAAAATAAAGTCGGTGAGTATAAGGCAAGCAACTGCGCAAGTACAAAAATATAGCACTTACGCGACCAAAAATTCGCTGAATTGTCAATTCGGCAGCCTAATTGGTCATTTACGCGCAACTTTTGAGCCCATTTGCGCTGCCCTCTTGCCCCATTTTGGCTTGCCCCGTACACTCGTGAGTTGGTTTTATGCTGGTAAAGGTCTAAAGGTTATCGTGGCTTTTTCTGCGGATTCAGTTGGTTTAGTCACTCCACGCCTTGAGCGATTTGAGACCCCATTACTGCTTGATTGCGGTCGGACGTTGCACGGCTTTGATTTGATGATTGAGACCTACGGCACGCTCAATACCGAGGGATCGAATGCGATTTTGATTTGTCATGCGCTGTCAGGCCATCATCATGCGGCAGGCTACCACAGCGAATCAGACCAAAAATCGGGCTGGTGGGACAGTTGTATTGGCCCCAATAAGGCCATCGATACCAATATTTTTTTTGTGGTGGCGTTAAATAACCTTGGTGGCTGTCATGGCTCAACTGGCCCCACCTCGATGAACCCTGAAACCAATCGCGTGTATGGCCCTGACTTCCCGTTGGTCACGGTACGCGATTGGGTACGCTCACAGGTCTTGTTGAGTGATCGACTGGGGATTAAGGTATGGCATGCAGTGGTTGGTGGGTCGTTAGGCGGTATGCAGGCACAACAATGGGCGGTCGATTACCCTGATCGGTTACGCCATTGTGTGGTCATTGCCAGCACCCCCAAGTTGTCGGCACAAAATATTGCGTTTAACGAAGTGGCACGCCAGTCGATTCTGTCTGATCCTGACTTTCATGGTGGACGCTATCTTGAGCAAGACACCTATCCGCGTCGTGGTTTGATTTTGGCACGGATGGTTGGGCACTTGACCTATCTGACCGATGATGCCATGAAACAAAAATTTGGCCGAGACCTCAAGTCAGGCAAGTTTATGTATGGCTATGATGTCGAGTTTCAGGTCGAAAGCTATCTCCGCTATCAAGGTGAGCAATTCAGTAAAAACTTTGATGCCAACACCTATTTATTGATGACCAAAGCCTTGGATTACTTTGATCCATCACGCGAATACGATGAGGATTTGGTACGCGCATTGGCCAATGTGAACTGTCGATTCTTGGTAGTGTCGTTTACCACGGACTGGCGCTTTGCACCGAGTCGATCACAAGAAATCGTCGATGCTTTAATCGCCAATGGCAAAAGCGTCAGCTACATTGATGTCGATGCCCCACAAGGGCATGATGCATTTTTGTTTCCAATTCCGCGCTATGTTGGTGCATTACGCGCCTTTTTGTCCTCGCCCAATCTGCAAGGAGTGACCCATGCGGCTTGATCAACGATTGGCGGAACGCTGGATTAAACCCAACTCACGTGTGCTGGATTTGGGCTGTGGCGATGGTGAGTTATTGGCACACATGCAACGTAAGCTAGGCATTACAGGCTATGGCATTGAAATAGATGAACACAAAATCACCACAGCCATTGGTCGGGGTCTGTCGATCATTCAACAAGATCTGAACCAAGGACTGGGGCGCTTTGCAGATCAGAGCTTTGATTTTGTCGTGATGGCACAGGCTTTGCAAGCTGTTGAATCACCAGACAAACTGCTACTGGATATGCTGAGAGTTGGACGGGAGGCCATCATTACTTTTCCGAACTTTGCACACTGGAAGACCCGCAGTTATTTGGCGCTGCGCGGGATGATGCCTGTCTCGGATGCACTACCCTACATGTGGTACGATACGCCGAACATTCATCTCTGTACATTCCGAGATTTTGAGGCGCTGTGTCATGCGCATCAGATTCGGATTATTAATCGCTTTGCCGTCAATGATGATCAGCAAGGCAATATCTTTATGAAACATCTCCCGAATTTTTTTGGCGAGATTGCGATTTATCGAGTGAGCCGCACATGAAACAGATCCTTACTGCTTTTGTTCTTTCCACAGCATGTCTGGTCAGCCAAGTGCATGCGAACAGCCCTATTACATCTCCTTATGCCACGATGCCGCTGCCAACCTTGCAAGCTGCCGCACAAGCAGGCAATGCCCATGCACAGTTTTTTTTAGCCAATCGCTATAAAACAGGACAGGGTGTACCGCAAGACATGAATCAAGCCTTTGCATGGTATCTCAAAGCAGCCGAACAAGGCGCAGCACCTGCGCAATTGAATATCGGCCAGATGTATGCCCAAGGGCGTGGGGTTAATCGAGATCTGAATCAAGCCAAAAACTGGCTACAACGGGCGGCCAAACAAGGCGACAATCGTGCCAGTTATAACCTTGCGCTACTCGAAGAACGTGAGCAAAATCTGTCTGATGCCTACAAGTGGTACAACGTCTCGACCCGTGAGGGCATGCTGGATCCACAAGTCAAGAACCTCGCCCAAAACAAGATTCGTCAATTGGCTGTGAATCTGTCGAGCCAAGACCAACATGATGCGACTCGCCGTGCGGACGATTGGTTCCAAAGCCCTGCCCGTCAGTAACCACCGCCGCAACGCAGCATTACACGCCCAATTGCACATTTTGCCCGATGCTGATCGGGCATTTTTATTGATGGATCAAGATGACCATGTCGACTATTTTTCCAGAGCAACGCTTGGTTTTGGCCAGTAACAATGCAGGCAAACTCAGCGAACTCCAGCAGATGCTGACTGCACATGCGCTCAAAGTGCAAGTGCTACCACAACGCGAGTTTTCAATTGAGGATGCGGTCGAAGATGGTCTGAGCTTTGTTGAAAATGCCTTGATTAAAGCGCGCCATGCTGCACGTCTGTCAGGTCTGCCCGCGTTGGCTGACGACTCAGGCTTATGCGTGCCAGCTCTCAGCGGTGCACCAGGTATTCACTCAGCACGGTTTGGTGGCGAGCATGGTAACGATGTGTTGAATAATCAAACGTTATTAACCCAATTGGCTGAATTGCGCGGCACACAACCGATTGAAGGGATGTTTGTCTGTGTATTGGCACTGGTGCGCCATGCTGATGATCCGCTGCCGATTCTGGCACAAGGCATCTGGTCAGGTGAAATTCTGGATGCACCACGCGGTGAGCAAGGGTTTGGCTATGATCCGTTATTTTGGTTACCTGATTTGGGCAAAAGTAGCGCCGAACTGAGCAAAACCGAAAAAAGCCAAATCAGCCATCGGGGTCAAGCCATGCGGGTGCTGCTGCAACAATTGGCCGAGTTGTAGGTGACATCAACACGGTGTACAGGAAATATGGCCTGCCGCTATTACACATTCGTTATAGTTGATATGCCGCACTCAAACCTTGGCTGGACAGTTTTTTAGGGTGTTTTTTTCTATACTGGATTGATCTGCCTGACACCGAATGGGAATGGCCATGTCCTTACATCCACTGGACCACCTGATTCAACAACTGCCCAAAACTGAGCTACACCTACATATTGAAGGCTCATTAGAACCAGAGTTGATGTTTGCTTTGGCTGAGCGCAATGTGATGCAACTGCCTTATGCCAATATTGAGGCGTTACGTGCAGCCTATCAATTCGAAAACCTACAGTCTTTTTTAGACTTGTATTATGCAGGCGCAAAAGTCCTGATCACCGAACAAGACTTTTATGATTTAACGTGGGCTTATCTGCAAAAAGCACAGGCGGATCGTATTGTGCATTGTGAGATTTTTTTTGATCCACAGACTCATACAGATCGAGGCATTGACTTTGCGGTAGTGTATCACGGCATTCGACGAGCGCTACAGGATGGCCAAACACAGCTTGGCATCAGTTCACGCTTGATCATGAGCTTTTTGCGGCACTTGTCTGAGCAAGCTGGCTTTGCTGTGCTGGATATGGCTATGCCGTATTTGGATGGCATTGATGGCTTTGGGCTAGATTCTAGCGAGTTTGGGCATCCCCCGAGTAAATTTGAACGCTTATTTGCACAGTGTCATGCGCTGGGTAAGCCATGTGTTGCACATGCTGGCGAGGAAGGTCCTGCGGCTTATGTTTGGGAAGCCTTGGATCTCCTTCAGGTCTGCCGCATTGATCACGGCGTGCGCAGCCTAGAAGATCCTGCACTGATCGCACGGCTGGCAGCCGAACGGATACCGCTCACCGTTTGCCCATTGTCCAATATTCGACTACGCGTATTTGAGCAGCTTGAGCAACATCCGCTACAGCAGATGCTGGCAGATGGGCTATGCGTCATGCTCAATGCAGATGATCCTTCGTACTTTGGCGGCTATCTGAATGATAACTTCATCGCATGCCGCCAAGCACTAAATCTGAACGCGTCAGAGCTGATTCAATTGGTCAATCATAGCTTTGAAGCGGCATGGCTGAGTGATACGGTACGTGCAACCTATCTAGCTGAAGTCGCGCAAGTCTATGCAGATTGGCAGCGGCAATTTTCTGCGCCTGAGTTCACTCAAAAGCCGCCGCAAGGCTAATCCGCTTGCCTGTGGGCACAACCGGATGCTCGACGATTTGATAGCCTTGATCCGTCAGACTCAATAGCGCTGACGAACGCGTGCCATAGATCGGTGATCGAATACAGATCGAGGACAGCAGCCGCTCCATCTCCAGTCCAACGCCCGTTTGGGGTAAGTCTGTCTCATGTTCGACCTGATGCTCATCGGCCAAGACTGCCAATGCCGCCGTTTGCCAGTCCTGACCTGCACGTAGCAACGGCAATACTTCTTGAGTCACTCGCTGACGCAAGCGTTCGGTTTTTGGCCAAGGTACATCAATCAATGCGTTCGATAGCACATACAGCCCTGATGCCAATGCTGTGGGCGCAGTGCCGCGATTGCTGACAATCACTGCCTGCTCGCGTGTGCCCATCAGTAAACTAAACCCTTCGTAACACTGTAAATCAATTTGCCGCGCATAGGCCATCGGACTCAGATCACCGCTCAAGAACTCACTGACCAATAGCCCACGCGAGCGAGACTGTTCAGGGATCTGTCGTGGCATCTGTCGATAATTGGTCAGCGCCGCCCATCGACCATTCGGACCAACCCCAAGCCACGTCCCCCCCAACTGCTGATCGCGACCTGCCACAATCGGCTGATCTGGCCACACATGCAGCGGCTGCGTCTCGCGTGCATAAAACTCATCGCGATTGGCCAGCAATACCACTGGCTGATCTGGTATTAACTGCCACGCTAGTGCAACGATACACATCGACAATACGCCACAATAACCTGAGATCGGCTAGAATGCCGCAATTGTGCTCGACCGACAATCCCTGACTTTTCGCTGATTCTCGCACTGACGCTTGCATGACGCATGCACCAATGCCGAACGGAACCCCGATATGCTGACCTATCCCAACATCGATCCTGTGGCCTTATCTCTTGGCCCTATTCAAGTCCATTGGTACGGCATTATGTACCTTTTGGCCTTTGGCTTTGCTTATTTTTTAGCGACTTATCGTGCTAGCCGTCGTGAGGGCTGGAATGGGGAAATGGTCTCTGATTTGGTGTTCTTTGGGGCGATGGGGGTGATCCTTGGTGGCCGTATTGGCTATGTGTTGTTTTATGAGTTCTCCAAATTTTGGGCAGATCCATTCTGGGTGTTCCGCGTTTGGGAAGGGGGTATGAGCTTTCATGGCGGCTTTTTGGGCGTAGTTTTTGCCATGTGGTATTTTGCGCGCAAATATCATAAAACAGCATTCCAAACACTGGATTTTGTTGCGCCGTGTGTACCGCTTGGCCTGATGTTTGGTCGGATTGGTAATTTTATTGGCGGTGAGCTGTGGGGGCGACCTGTGGTCAATCTCGATTATCCACTGGCGATGGTCTTCCCGTATGTGGACGATCTACCACGCCATCCGTCACAGCTTTATCAAGCATTTGCCGAAGGGCTGTTGCTGTTCATCCTGTTGTGGTGGTTTTCGAGCAAGCCTAGACCACGTATGGCTGTCTCAGCGCTGTTTTTGATCGGTTATGGCATAGCACGGTTTATGGTCGAGTTCTTTCGTGAACCTGACAATGGGCTGTTGTTTATTGCATGGATGAGCAAAGGACAGTTTTTGAGCCTACCAATGATTTTGATTGGTCTGTGGATGTTGTGGTATGCCTATCGGCATAAAACCTATGATTGGGAAATGAACTTGGGAGCCAAACGATGAGCGAGCAAGCCTATCTGGATCTGTTGCACTTGGTGCTGGATCAAGGCAGTCAAAAATCGGATCGAACAGGCACAGGCACACGCTCTGTGTTTGGACATCAGATGCGATTTGACTTGTCGCAGGGCTTTCCGATTTTGACCACCAAACGCGTACATTTTCGGTCGATTGTGATTGAGTTGCTGTGGTTTTTGCGCGGCGATACGCATGTTCAATATCTACAAGACCATAAGGTCAGCATCTGGGATGAATGGGCGACGGCTGAGCAAACAGCACGTTTTGGTCGACCTGCGGGTGAACTTGGCCCCGTCTATGGGCATCAATGGCGCAACTTTGGCGCGACTGCATTAGCAGACGGTCAATATGCACAAGATGGTGTTGATCAGATCAGTTGGCTGATCAACGAGATCAAAACCAACCCAAACTCACGACGACTGATTGTATCAGGCTGGAATCCCAAAGAAGCCAACCAAGTCGCATTGCCACCATGCCATACGCTGTTTCAGTTTTTTGTACAAGACGGCAAGCTGTCATGCCAATTGTATCAACGCAGTGCTGATATCTTTTTGGGTGTGCCATTTAATATCGCCAGCTATGCGCTACTCACGCACATGGTGGCGCAAGTCTGCGGGCTAGGCGTTGGTGATTTTGTATGGACAGGTGGCGATAGTCACTTGTATAACAATCATATTGAGCAAGCAACGCTGCAATTGAGTCGTACCCCCTATCCGTTGCCTACACTACAACTGAACCCTGCGGTAAACGACATTTTTGGGTTTACACTGGACGATATTGAGCTCATCAATTATCAGCATCATGCAGGGATCAAAGCCGAGGTTGCGGTATGAGTTGGCAAGGTCTAGAAGTGGTGCATGTGGTGGCGATGGATCGACAGCGCTGTATTGGCGTGAATAACCAACTGCCTTGGCATTTGTCCGATGATCTCAAGCACTTTAAAACCACCACACAAGGTGGCGTCATGTTGCTTGGCCGCAAAAACTTTGACTCGATTGGTCGACCACTGCCGAATCGCACCAGTTGGGTACTGACCCGCGATTCTAACTGGCATGCAGCGGGGGTACAGGTTGCACACAGCCTAGCGCAATTGCTAGATAGTGCGGCAGCAGATGCTAAGGCACAGGGACTCACACGGATGTTTGTGATTGGGGGGGCTGAGCTATACCGCCAAACCCTCGACATCGCAGATCGGCTAGAGATCAGCCATGTTGATCTACAAGTTGCTGGCGATGTGTTTTATCCGCCTATTCCAGACGATTTTAAGGTGATCCAGCGCAATCATATGACAGACAGCAAAACCGCGACTAGTTTTGAGATTGTGCGCTACCAACGTCACTAACGTCTGTTGTTCTGCATATAATGGGCTGCTGGTTACATTTTATGATCTAATCGTACACGCTGATCGGGTGCATTGATCTGCTGTTCACCGAGTCCACACAAAAACGACCTGCATGATTTCAGATGGTTGTGGCAAGGTAGCGCTTATTGTTGATAGATAGGATTAAGTGATGTTTAAGCTCTGGGCAACAGCCGTTTTGGGTTCAACACTGACATTGGCCGCATGTAGCCATCTACCAATGGGTATGGGCAGCTCGTCGGAGGCTGACGCTCCAAACAATCAGACCAGCCTTGCCAATACCGCTTGGACATTAGATAGCCTTGCAGGGCAGGCCGTCAGCATCGACACCAGTCGGCCAAACCACCCACACATTGCGTTTGCATCGGACTATCGCGTCAGCGGTGCAACGGGTTGCAATCGAATGATGGGACAAGCCAAAGTAGACGGCACAGCCATTAGCCTTGGCGCACTGGCCACCACGCGCATGGCCTGCATGGAAGATCAGCTTGAAGTGCCGTTTGTTCAAGCACTGAATAAAACCACACAATATCAGGTTCAGAACAATCAACTGCTACTCAAAGACAGCACTGGTAAGGTTGTGGCAACCCTCCAAGCCGCCACACCACCTCAGCCATAGTCGGATTGCTGATGCTGTATGCCTCGTTGAACGCCCTGTAAGCTTTGGAGTAAACCCATGTTAAAGACGCAACGACTTGAACGCGCCATCTTGGGTAGTGGCTGTTTTTGGTGTACTGAGGCTGTGTTTTCTGCGTTACGCGGCGTGCGACAGGTGACCAGCGGCTATGCTGGTGGTGCATCAGCCAATCCCACCTACGCCCAAATCTGTACAGGGTTGACGGGTCATGCCGAAGTCATTGCGGTGGATTATGATCCTGAACAGATTGATTATCACACACTACTACAAGTTTTTTTTGCCACCCACGATCCAACCACGCGCAATCGTCAGGGCAACGATATCGGTACGCAATATCGTTCTGTGATTTTTTATATGGATGATCAACAATGCAAGATTGCGCAAGATCTCATGGAACAAATGCAACAGCAGGGTGTTGCGGTGGTCACAGAACTGAGTCCAGCCCCCACGTTCTACCCTGCCGAAGCCTATCATCAAGGTTATTTTGAAAAAAACCCAACTCAAGGCTATTGCAACGCGCTCATTCCGCCGAAGCTCAACAAATTAAAACAGTATTTTGCTGACTACGTTGCCCACTAGGCTTCTGGGCTGGATCGATTCGCTCAGGCTAACGCTGCGGCATCGCCTGAGTCCCTCTGATTAACGCACCGCCTCACTGACAAAGGCCAAATCATTCAGCCCTGCTTGACTGGCACGTGCCAAAACTTGTGCCACGTGGTCATAGCGAGCATCTTTGTCGGTACGCAGATGGATCGATGGCTTAGGCTGCTCTTGCGCAGCAGTTTGCATGTTTTGCTCAAGCTCAGCCAAACTCACAGGCGATTGATCCCAAAACATCTGACCATTGGCGTCAATACTGATACTCACCACTTTAGGCTGTTCTGGCATCGCTTGCGCGTCTGCTTGTGGCAAGCTCAAAGGCACGGCGGGATTCAGCACGGTCGCCGTGACCAAAAAAATAATCATCAACACCAGCATAATATCAATCAGCGGAATGAGATTCATCTCACTCATGCCTTCATGATCATCATCACCCAACTGGAAGGCCATTAGGCTTGACTCCCTGCCAGTTGACTGACGGGCTTGGTGGACTCAGCCGTTTTTTCAACGCTCGTAGCAGGAAGCAATTGCTCCATCAATACGCTATGTGCCTCGTCTTGTAAGCTGGCCATCATCTTGCGATTCAAACGCACACACAAGTTATAGCCCAACACGGCTGGAATCGCGACAGCCAACCCTAAACCCGTCATAATTAGGGCTTCACCGACAGGTCCTGCGACTTGCCCCAGCCCTGCCTGACCACTTTGGCCAATCGCATGCAAGGCATGAAAAATCCCCCAAACCGTACCAAATAATCCCACAAACGGTGCAACTGCCGCTGTCGTGCCTAGAACTGATAAGCCACGTTCCGTTTGGAGTCGAACGCGACCCAATTGCTGCAACAAGGCCTGCTCAGCGACTGATTTACGCTGCTCAGGGGTTAAACCATGCATCCGATGGCGCAATGCCAATACAGACTGCTGTAAAGCCATCAACGCTTTATGTTGCAATTGCCGCGTGTCCAATACCCGCAGCACAATGGCGCACCATGACACGACTGACATCAACACCAAGATAAAAAACAGGCTCTTACTTAAAAAATCAGTATGTTGCCAATATAGCGAATAATCCATCGGATCACTCCTCGTTAAGCGTAAATGCAATCGGAATCAAGGTATACACGGATTGTGCCACCCCGTTTTCACGATAAGGATGAAAAGATGCACGTTTGACCGCACGCACGGCTGCCTGATCCAACAAGCGATTACCCGAGCTATCTTCAATACTGGTGGACTCCACCCGACCATTGCTACCAATCAAGGCACGAATCACGACCGTGCCTGTATCACCACGCCGACGTGCCGCATCAGGATATTGAATCTGCGGTTGGCGCTTGTAGGCAACACCATCAATCGCAACGGTGCGTGGCGCGGTGTCTACCGCAGGGACAGGTGTGGGCTGCGGTGGCGCTACAGGTGCAATCGGTTGCGGTGTGGGGACAGGCGTGGCTTTGACCGACTCTGTAACCGTGACCACTGCGGCAGGTGTGGGCGGACTGATGACAGGCTCAACAGGCTTGGGATCAGGTACTTTCACAGGGGCTGGTTCGGGCTTGGGCTGCACCACAGGCTTAGGCTTTGGTGGGACAATCGGCTTAGGCTTTTCAACGACAGGAACGACTTTAGGCGTTTCAACGGGTTTTGGTTTTGTGATGGGTTTAGGCTGCTCAACAGGCTTGGCTGGCTCGGGTATGGGAGCAGCAACAGGCGCAGGCGGTGGTGCTAGCTCGACCAGTCGAATTTCAATTGTTTTAGGCGGTGGTATCACGATTGGTGTCGGCGTCATCTGACTTAAGGCCAAAGCGGCCAACACATGTAACATCAGCACCAATGCCAGCACAATCGCCAAACGAGCCGAAGGTCGTTGCCGTACAGTGGTCGCCTGCCCTGCATTCATATCCATACTCATGGTATTGGAGTGACTATACGCCATCAAATAACGCCCATTCATGCATACCCAAGTGACTCAACCAATGCGAGGTCTCCTGTGACGCCATCGCAGACCGTGGCTGAACCCAAGATGGTCTGCTTAGCCAAACATTATAAATGAGAAATATTTTCATTAGCAATCCTGAATCAGCAGTTTGTTACACCTCATCCGTGGATTGACCTCATCTCTACACCAAATCACACCGAGATCCAATACACCGCAAACATCAACGCCACACTCCCCGCTGTCAGCCACAAACTGGTGGCCTTACGAGTTTTTAGGCTAAAGAACAGCACATAACCTGCAATCGATAACAACAAAATCAGCACGGCACTGATATCAATCAGCCAACGCCATGCAGCACCCGTAGACTTGCCACGATGCAGGTCATTTAATAGTGTGACAGTGGTGGCAGGCTGTTGGGTCACTTCAGCAATCGCCTGATCCCACAACACCACAACATCCGTGCTGCCTGCGGGGCTTTCCAGCCGAATCATCACCTCGTCATCGAATATTTCAATGCTTTTAAAACGCCCCACTAGCGCTGTCTGTTCACGCACTGCATCTAACAGCAGCACAGATGGATTTTCTTGCTGCTGAGCAGTGCTGATCACCTCAGCAGACAGTGCGATCTCCTGTATCTGCTCTGGCTGCGTGGCCGTGAACCACTCTGGATGGTTCAGCAAAATCCCTGTCGCCGAAAAAAACATCAATGTCAAAAATGCAAAAGCTGATAACCATGCATGTAGCGCCCGCGAATGCCGATAAAAGTCCGTCTTGCGATAGCCTTTTTTTTTGCTTGGCCGCTGGATGGAGCGACGTGGCAAAGACGGTTGCTCAATCATCTGATCGATTGGCTCAGGAGACTGTAAAATACCCATTGCTTTAGATGACTCGATCAAAACGTAGCTTCAACGTACCCAACTCGTCTTTGGCAGGTTTGCTCTGTACCGAAGACTTAGGTGCTGCGACCAGCTCAAAACGATGATAGCTATGCTCTCCATGCTCGCGCACCGCCTCAACATGCACCGTATATTGACCCGCAGGCAGTTGCTTACCCGCATCATCCTTGCCATCCCACTCCAATTGATACTGACCTGGCTTGCGGGATGGTTTGGCCACGCTGTCCAAATTCTCCATTTTGCGGCCATAACGACGCCACCACACATAGTTGGTATCCATCCACTGTGGATCATTGCCCCACACCTGCAATGTCCGCACGAGTTGCCGCTGTGCATCCGTAATCCACACCACCACATACGGCGCGCGATATTTGGCTATGGTGATCTTGGGAATTTCCAGATCCAATACTGCCCGATAGCCCTTTGGCCATGTGGCTTGTGCATCGCTCGACACGCTGCGTAACTGTGCGGAGTGATCTGCGGTTGCTACCAGTGATTGCCACCCTGCTGAGTGCCACGCGTCACCATTGCTGGCATACCATTTGGCTTCGACCCCCGCCAACTGCTCAACCAACGCCATGCCCTGCGCAGGACTCATCGCCGCCAACGCCGTCGCCAAGGCATCTGCATCCATCATCTGGGGTGCAACCACCACCGTCTGCTCGATCTGATCGAGCGGCTGGCCTGTCATTGGGTCAATCAGATGGCTTTGCCCATGCTGCCCATCCCGCGCACCACGACCACTCAATGCAACCGACTGATTGTTTAGATTCAAGATCTCATGCACAGTTGCGTTATCTGCCCGAGTATTCGCTGCACGTAGGCCGATTTTCCAACCTTCGGCCTGAGGAGCTTGTCCCCAAACCCGAATATCACCACCAATGTCCACCAATATCCCTGCAATACTGGGCGCAGCCTCGCGTGCCTTCATCAATGCACGATCAATCACATAGCCTTTGGCCAGCGCATCGGGTGCAAAATGCACTGCCTCAGGACGTTGAACCAGCCGTTGGGTCGCATCTAACACCACATTGGCCTGTTGAATCTGCTGCGCCTGTTGCACGCGTTGTGCGGTCGTCATTGGCTCAACACCTTGTGCACGCTCCCAATGCTGAAGTAACTGTCCCATCCGCGCACTAAACGCACCACAGGTCTGTGATCGCCATTGCTCACAGGCGTGAATCACCGTAAACAAATCCTCAGAGACTACCCTCTGATCAGCTTGATTCAGTTGGCTGATTTCACTATCTGGCCGCCAGATGCTTAACACCTGATCCAAACGCTCAATCTCCTGTTGTATCGCCACAAAAGCCTGCTCTGCCAATGCAATGGATGAGCTGTTTATCACCACATCTAGCGAAGTTCCCAACACATGGTCTCGATGAAAACGATGACTCTGGACGGCTGCTGGCGATGCGGCTGGTGTCGTCAACGCCTTGGCCTGCTCTCCCAAATTCAGCGGAATGGCTTGTGCGGTTGGTAGCATCAACCCCATCCCTGACAATGTCATCAACTGCATCAACAGTGGCCGTATCGAAAAAGAACGCACAACATAGCGAGACGCAGCACGCGGTGCATGAGACATAACGAACTCCACAGCAGTCGATTGATCAGAATTATTTGTAATAGTATTGCAAATGATACTGATTATCAAATACAGTTTCACCAAGCCCGTTACCCATCAGGAACATGACCCATGACCT
>JAYXXU010000301.1:0-6012 GCA_036019135.1 Pseudomonadota bacterium
ATCGGCTACGATAACTTTAAAATCATCGAAAAAGCCAATCGTGTCGGCGGCACATGGCGCGAAAACACCTACCCTGGTTGTGGCTGTGATGTGCCATCGGCGCTGTACTCGTATTCGTTTGCACCCAGTGCCAAATGGAGTCACTTGTTTGCTCGGCAACCTGAAATTCTCAGTTATTTAGAAGAAGTGAGCGAGAATTTCGACGTTAAACCCATGATTCAGTTTGAGACAGCACTGGAAAATGCGCAGTGGGACAATCAGCGCAATCTGTGGGTGATTGATACCAACCAAGGTCAATATCTGTCAAAAACTGTGGTGTTTGCCACAGGACCGATCACCGAACCGCAAATGCCCAAGCTGGACGGCATTGAGAGCTTTACTGGTGAAATGTTCCACTCTGCCAAGTGGAATCACGACTACGACTTGACTGGCAAACGCATCGCCGTGATCGGAACAGGGGCATCGGCGATTCAGTTTGTGCCACAAATTCAACCCAAAGCCAAAGAACTCTACGTCTTTCAACGAACAGCACCTTGGGTGCTACCCAAACCTGATGTCGAACTCGGTGAGTTTGGCAAATCAGTCATCGCCAAATATCCACTGATTCAAGCCAGCTGGCGTAAGAGTGTGGCACAATCACTGAATGCGATTAACTTTGGTCTGCGCAATCCTGCCGCGCTCAAACCCGTCAACGCACTCGGTAAGCAACTGCTCAAACTGCAAATCAAAGATCCTGTCTTGCGCAAGAACGTCACTCCGAACTTCTTGGTTGGCTGTAAGCGGATTTTGTTTGCCAACAATTATTACCCTGCGCTGCAAGCTCCAAATACCACGCTGATTCCACATGGTTTGGTCAAAGTCGAAGGCAATACCGTGATTGCTGCCAACGGCGAACGGCACGAAGTCGATGTGATTATCTGGGGGACTGGCTTTGAAGTCTCACATCCACCAATCGGCAAAAAAGTGTTAAATAGCAAAGGCCAACGATTGTCTGACCTGTGGAAAGACAGCTCACCTGAAGCCTACCTCGGTACCAGCATGCAAGATGTGCCGAATGCATTCTTGGTACTAGGGCCTAACGTGTTGGTCTACGATTCTTTTATTGGCTTGGCGGAAGCACAACTCGACTATATCGTCGATGGCCTGCAAAAGATCAAAAACCAAGCGATTGCCACACTGACCATCAAGCCAAGTGTGCTGCGCGAGCACAATGAGCGGGTACAAAAGCATTTGAAAACCACCGTGTTTAACAGTGGTGGCTGTAAGAGCTACTATCTCGATGCCAATGGACGTAACTTTGCTGCATGGCCTTGGTCGCTTGATGCGCTGAGAAAACGTTTGGTTCAACTCGATCTGCAAGACTACGATGTGACGTATGCAACGACCAACGTGACCAAAAAAGACAGCGTTGCCGCGTAATCAAACGCTATCAAAGTCACACTTAATCAACAGCGAGCGTAATGCTCGCTGTTTTTATTTGACCAACACTACTGCCAACTGCTCGCCTAGCCCCGTCTGGCGTAACGTCCGCCGTGATACGGCATAACGCAGCACTTCTGGCGTTGCCCATACGTCAATCTGCTGCTTGGCGCGGGTGATTGCGGTATACACCAACTCCCGACTGAGCAAACCACTAGCTTTTGGATCAAGCAACATCGCCACTCTTTTAAATTCAGAGCCTTGCGACTTGTGAATGGTCAACGCAAAAGCGGTGTCTAGCTGCTCAATCGCAATCCGTGTCACGGCAATCGGCTCGGGCAAATGGCTAAAATGCAACTGCCAACGTCCCTGCTCATCAGCCAGACACAGGCCAATATCGCCATTCGACAAGCGTAGTCCGTAATCGTTACGCGTCACCAACACTGGCCGACCGTGATACCACTCCTGCTGGCGTGATTTACGAATACCCAGTGCCAACTGCAAGCGACTGCTCATCGCCCGATTGACCTGCTGTGTCCCGAACAAGCCCGAACGCTGCGCGCACAAAATCCGATACTGCTCAAAACATGCAAACAGCTCCACCACAGGCGCACGCTGCTGCAACGCATCAATGTAGGCCGAAAAGCCTTGCCACAACAGCGCATAACTCGCCTCAGGCTTTGCTTCATCTGGCACATAATGCTGTACCTGCCCGCCATTGGTCGCACTCGCCGCCAGTGTTTGCCCAATCGCCATGCGGTCGTTTTTAAGCACTGCCGCCGCCAAACGCCCAATGCCTTGCTGCGGATCAAAGCGTCGACTTTCTTGCAGCTCGATTCGATAGGCCGCAAGCTGTGTGGCTTCGCTCAGATCGGCCAGCACTGCCCCTGCATCGACCGCAGCCAACTGATTGGCATCGCCCAAAATAATCAAACGCGTCCCCGCCCCAATCGCCGCAAACAACTGGCTGGCCAGCGCCAAATCCAGCATCGAGCCTTCATCAATCACAATCAAATCAAACGGTAATAGATTTTTGGCGTGATAGCGTGGTGCAGCGCCGCCGAGTCCCAGCAAGCGATGCACGGTTTGCGCGGTTTGCATATTGCCCATCGCAATCCCTGCTTGGCTAAACTCTGCCGAAAGTACCGCTTGCATACGCTGTGCTGCTTTGCCGGTCGGTGCAGCCAGTGCAATCCGCAATTCTGGCTGTGCCGCTTGCAGTGCTCGAACAATGCGTACCAGCGTAAAGGTCTTACCCGTGCCAGGGCCTCCAGTAATCATGCTAAACGGCTGTCGCGCCGCCAGTTCAATCGCCGCGCGTTGTAGCGTATTGGCAGGGTCATCGAGAGGCAAACTGACCTGAACCGCCGGTTGCGGTGTGAGCAACTTAGCCAACTGCCGTGCCAGTGCGTATTCCTCGTGCCATTGCCGCCAGAAATATAAACGCTGCCCGTCATACACCAGTGGCGCAGGTTTTTGATCTGCATCGACTGCCCGCACCACAAGTGGATGCGCCAAAGCTGCGGTAATCGCTAGGCTATTTTCAGCCAGCATCAAACAAGTATCACCCTGTGCCAACGCATCACCCAAGCCCAAAATCCAACTGTGCAAAGTGCTATACACCTCTGGCGCAGTGTTTGGATGCAGCGCCAGCAGTTGCGTCGCCAGCACCTCAACCCAACGTATTTCGGCAGGCTGATCGGTTGCACCTGCTGGAGGTTGCGCCGCACTGTTTTGTTGCGCCATCAGCTCAGCCACTAGCTCAGACATTCGCCCGACTCCTTAACGATTGACCAGCCAAAATTGCATCCAGATCCTCGATCAAACGCGGCTCCGGTCGCCATGCCAAAATCCCATGTTCTGCATCATCCGCCCGCATCCCGCGCAAGAATAAATAATTTGCGCCGCCCAAATGCTGCTCAATCCGATAATCCGGCAGGCGTACTTTTAAATAGCGATGTAGCGCGACCAAATACAACGCCGCCTGCAACCAATAACCGGCGTGATCCATCGCCAGTGTCAAACGTTCGGGCTGATAGTCGGCGAGCTGTCCGCCCAGATAATTACTCTTATAATCAGCCACATAAAACTGGCCGTTATACTGATAGACCAAATCAATCGAGCCTTTCAAATAACGCACCGCATGCGTGTGCCGTAGGTTGGGCAAATGCACCCCTGATTCAGCCAAACGATTCAGCAAGCGTGATGCATCAATTTCACCGGACGGCAAGGCCAAATAAAACTCCATCTCGCGCACCCTTTCACGGAAGCCCAAACCGGCCAACGTCGCGCCATCCGGCAGCTTGGCCTGCACGATATGCTGAAACCATGCGTGCATTGATTCAGCAGCAATTCCGTGAATCGCATGCGCTTGTAATTGTTTATCAAAGGTACGCGCCCAATCTTCGTCTTTGCTGGGATCAAGGTACTCCAGAATCTGGTGTAAACAGTTGCCACTGGTCGCGCCACGTGGAAAACTAAAGCGCACCGGATCATCCAATTGTTGCACGGGAACAGATTCGGCCAGTGTGGGCAATTCGACCTGATCATCCAGCCAAAACTGCTCCAGCGGATCAATGTCTGGTAACTCATCCTCTGGTGCAGGAATATCATGCCAATCGGGGACGGTCAGCGCATCGACCGCAACTGGTCGCTCATCTTCGGCTGAAACGCGCCGCACAGCACTGCTAAAAACACCCAAGCGCAGATTATTTTGCTCAGTCGGCGCTGGCTCAACCTCACCAGTTTTTTTAATTTCGCCTCTTTCAACGTCGGGGCTTTCAACGTCACCCATTTCAAAATCATACGGCGCAAACTGCTCCGGCATTTCCCATTCGGCCTGACGCTGATCAAATTGAGCGTCCTCAAACTGACCATCCTCAAAACCTGCCCAATCCAGCATGCTCGGTGTTGCTTGATCGACCACACCAATGTTTGCTGTACTTTGTGCGGTATCAACATTGACCAACCCAACATCTATATCAACCGCCTGACGCTCTGGCATCGACTCCAATAGCGCGTCATCGGACACCTCATCCACATCCTGATCAACATCTTGGTCATGGTCAGGCTGCTCAATGATCACCGCCAAATGCCGCTGATCATGCTCGCGAATCATCGCGCTAAAACTGGTCATGCCCCAGCTGCTCAACCGACGCTTCGGCAATGGCCGCGCCACCAACGCCGAATCAACATCGGCAGGCTGCGACTGATTGACCAAAACCGCCATATCTGGTGCAGCATCCAGCAGCGGCTCAAGCCGTACCCGCTCGTGCTGCTGTGCAACCCAGTCCGGCAATCCGTCACTCAACCAATAGGTTAAAATCGCTTCGTGCTTATCCGCAGGTAATTTCTTATCAGTCGGCAACAATGGTAAATACAAGCGATGCGAGGCACGGGTCAATGCAACATAGGCTAAGCGTCGCGCTTCTGCCACTGTCCGCGCATGATGCTGCTCAAGATGCTGCGGCGTTTGATCGTTAAAGCCCAACACCCGTTGCGGCGCACGCTGACCGACCGGAGGCTTCAGATAAAACACCACATCGGTTTTTTTCTTGCGGCGTTTATCCAAGCCCTGCACCAGCACCACTGGAAACTCCAAGCCTTTCGACGCGTGAATCGTCATCAGTTGTACGCCAGACTGACTCGGTAAACGCCGCTCCATTTCCCATTCACGGGTTTTAGGTTGGCTGATCTGGCGCATCAACCACGACAACAGATGATGTGTACCGCCGCTGTGCTCGCTCTGTTCGTGCAACAATTCCAACAGATGCCGCAGGTTGACCAAATGGCGCTCCGCATCGGGTTGACTGGCCAAATGCGTCCACACGTCCAGCCGTTCGGCCAGCAGTTGCCATGCCGCCAGAAAGCCTTGTCGTTCCCACAGTTGCCCCTCGTCAGCAAACGCCATCTGCTGCTGGGTCAACAATCCGATGTCGCGATCAAGTTGATCGAGTCGCGCCAAGTCCCAACCGATCAACACGCCAGACAATGCCCGCCGCAAGCGCTGCTCGTGATACGGCGTCAGCATGGATTGCAATAGCGCCGCCAAGTCCTGCGCAATCGGGCTTTCGAATACACTGCAACGCGATGGCCGCCAGACGGCGATGTTGGCCGCTTGCAGCAGGCTTTGCACCTGATCGAGCTCATAGTTGGCAAAACCCAGCACCGCGATATGTTCTGGCTGTAGCGGCTTACCTTCCAGCAGCAGATCACCTTGCGCGGCCTGCGCCAGCAAATGCATGACCTGCCAAGCGATTTGTTGGCTTTCTTGTTTACTCTCGGTCAATGTGATCAGGCGCAACGGCTGTGGGTTGTCGATGCTGGTCGGCGAACAGCTGTGATCTTGTAAAGCAGGATGTGGCCGTTCGCCCGCGCTAATCGCTGGATATTCGATCCCATCGCCCAGATCGGTCTGGCGCAAAAACAGCGCATCGACTGCCTGTACCAGTGGCGCAACTGAACGTTGATTCACGGTCAGACCATGCAGCCCGCCTTTGCCTTGTCGCTGCGCCTGCTGAATTTCGGCTTTGACTTGGAGATAGGTTTGTACGTCACCACCGCGAAACCCATAAATCGCCTGCTTCGGATCAC
>JAYXXU010000302.1:0-6744 GCA_036019135.1 Pseudomonadota bacterium
AATCACCCGAATGCCCATATTTTCGGCGAACATTTGCATGACCTGATCGCCTTCATGTAGGCGCAGCAAGCCATTATCCACAAAGACGCAGGTCAGTTGATCACCAATCGCACGATGCAATAAAGCAGCTACAACGGATGAGTCCACCCCACCTGACAGCCCCAGCAGCACTTTTTCATCGCCGATTTGTTGGCGCAACTGCTCAATGCGCAGCTCAATGATGTTTTCGGGATTCCATAAGTTGCCGCAGGCACACACCACATGCACAAAACGGCTGATCAGCGCCTCACCTTGTAAGGTATGCGTGACTTCTGGGTGAAACTGAATGCCATAGAACTGACGACTTGCATCACTCATCGCAGCAATCGGGCAACTTGGTGTGCTAGCAGTGATCTGAAAACCCGCAGGCAATTGACTGACCTTATCGCCGTGACTCATCCAGACTTTGAGCTTGCTGGGTTCGTCTTCAATCCCTTGAAACAACGGATCAGGTTGATCAACATCCACCTGTGCATAACCAAACTCATGCACCTCGCCTTGCGCCACTGCACCGCCCAATTGATCCGCCATGGTCTGCATGCCATAACAAATCCCCAGAACGGGAATATTCAGCTCAAATACCACCTTGGGCGCACGCGGACTGCCCGCTGCGGGCACACTTTCAGGCCCTCCCGACAAAATAATTCCTTTTGGATTGAAGGCACGAATCGCAGCCTCATCCATGTCATAGGCGTACATTTCGCAGTACACACCAGCTTCACGGACGCGGCGGGCGATCAATTGGCTATATTGAGAGCCAAAATCCAGAATCAAAATACGGTCTTGGGTAATACTCGGCGTGGTCATGGTCATCCAATCAGGCTGGCAATCAATAAACGCAGTATTCTAACAGTTTTTGGCTGATGCCATAGTCGTTTCCCTGCGTTGAGCAAGCGTACGTTCAAAATGCGATTTTGGATTCACAGTCAATACCAATTCACAACCGTTGATGCAATATTCGTATAACTGCACAACGCAAGCGTCACAGGAATCATTGCTTTTTCATGGCCTTATATCCTTACCTTGTCTCCACACAACAAACATAGGAAGGGAAGCAAATGAAACCTCGTGCCCTTGTTTTAGCACTCTCCACGACTGCCTGCTTGGGTTTCGTGGGGTGTGACAGTGACAGCTCTGATTCTGTTTTTAATCCTGCCCCGCCTGTCGCAACTGGCGATACGATTGTCCTGACGGAGCAACGGCAGTTGATGTCATTCAACCGCACGAGTCCTAGCACACTGGTCTCCAACCGCAGCATTACTGGGTTGCGTAGCGGCGATCAGCTAGTTGGGATCGACTATCGTCCTGCCAACGGCATGCTGTATGGTGTGGGTGCACTGGGCAATATTTACACGCTTGATCCATCCACGGGGACTGCAACTTTCGTATCAGCCTTAGTCGCGGATACAACAGATACTACTGCGCCCTATAGCAGCATCACAGGTGACCCCAAATTGATGTCAGTTGATTTTAACCCAGCGGCGGATCGACTGCGGGTGGTGGGTAATGATGGCCAAAACCTACGGATCAATGTGGATACAGGGGCAACCATAACCGATGGTGACATTAACGGCGGCTCATCCCCTGCCATTACCAGTGTAGCTTATACCAACAGCTTTGCGGGGACAGGCAATACCCGTATGTTTGATATTGATGTCTCGCGCAATCGGCTCTACCAACAAAATGCCAATGCAGGAACTTTGCTTGAATTTGCCCCATTAGGCATCAATGCAAAAGGCAGCAGTGGCTTTGATATCGATGGCATCAATAATATGGGTTATGCCATTTTGAGTGTTGCTGATAGTGGCTTATCGCTATATACCATTGATCTTTCGACAATTGGCAGCTCTACACCCGCTGCAACCCGTGTCGATGCGTTGCCAAACAATGTCACAGGCATTCGTGGCATGGCCTTAAAACCCGCCGCAGATGCAGGAGCAATGATTCAAGGCCTGAGTGCCAACAACCAACTGGTTGCCTTCAGCCTTGCTGATCCAAGTAAAACCACCACAACGGCCATTACTGGACTGGCAACGGGTGAGCGAATGGTGGGGATTGACTACCGTCTACGCACCGATGAAGTCGGCAAATCAGGATTGCTCTATGGTTTGTCCAATATGGGTAATCTGTACACCATTGATCCTGCAACGGGTGCAGCCAGCAATAAAACCGCTTTGGTTGCGGATGATACGGGCGCATTTACGGGTCTCGTTGGCGCACAGTTTGCGGTTGATTTTAATCCTGTACCAGATCGCCTACGCGTGATCAGCAACACAGGCCAAAATCTACGGATCAATGTCGATAATGGGGTGACTATCGTTGATGGCACACTCAATGGCGTAGATGGCGCCAGTGTTGGTGCAGCCGCCTATATCAACAGCTACCAAGGCATGATCAAAGGCACTGCTCTGTATGATCTGAATATCAGCAGCAATCAGCTCCTACAACAAATCAATCCAAATGCAGGCACTTTGGCAGTGATTGGTGATTTGGGCGTAGACCTCAGTCTAGATGATGACTTGGACATCACTGGGGGTGACAATGGCCTGATCTTGGCCAGTATCACTGCTGACAACGGTGTTTCGACACTCTATCGGGTTGATCTCTCAACAGGGGCAGCGACACCTGCTATCCGTGTAGAGGCCACACCAAATATGGCGGCTTCTCGGATTGGTGCGGCAGGTACGCCAGCATTGATTGATTTGGCTATTTTGCTCAAATAACCCTCCATCACCCGACTCCCATCAAAAAGCGCGCCATCTATGGCGCGCTTTTTGATGTCAACAACTGACCGTCTTGCGGGATTGGCTGAAACGTCAACAGCCCCTAGCTTGATGGCTTTAATACAATCGGACAACCTTTGAACTCAGCCGCTTGTGCCATGGCCTCACGTTGACCCAACAGACGCGAGTATTCTGTTCGTGCGGTATTGGAGGATTCGGACATACCTACTGAGATACTCGGGCGAATCCCCACCCGTCCCCCACTAAAGATGCCACCAATACCAATACCAACACCTGTAGAGCGCCACTTGGGCACGTCTATACCATCACGCAGATACTGGCTAATGCGTTGATACTCACTGCGCAACTGTTGGCAGCTCATACCTTGATACTGAGTCGGTGAGACATACGCAGGCTTCGGTGGCGTACTGGCGCATCCAACCAACAGCCCGACCATGCCCAACAACGCGACATTGCGAATTTTTGATTGTCGTGACATCAGGGCATCTCCCTCAAAGCATGGTACGTGACCACAGCACTCGTCTTGGCTAGCGCATGGCATTCATTTCATCAAACAACGCAACATAGGCCAAGGTCAACTTATGCTCATCATCCAAGTGAATCAACGGTTGGTTTTTTTGATGAGACTCTTTCATGATGATCGACGGCGGCAGCATGCTTTCAAACACAGGAAGACCATCGTCTTTTAGACCTTGCACCACTTGCTGCGGCAGATTAGCGCGTGCTTGGTATTGATTAACCACAATGCCCTCGACATTCAACTGTGGGTTGTGATCAGACTTGGTTTCGACCACATTTTCGAGCAGCGTTTGCAGCGCACGATGAGAAAACACATCACAATCAAATGGGATCACCACACGATCACCTGCGATCAGTGCCGCCAAGGTATAAAAATTAAATGCAGGCGCAGTGTCAATGAATACCAAATCAAAGCTCTTTTCGAGCGCTTTGAGGGCATCGCGCAGCTTAAAAATTTTATGTTTGCTTTGTAGCGCATGCTCCATTTCGCCCAAAGTCGGACTGGCAGGAATCACTGACAAGCGCTCAAATCGTGTGGGATGAATATAATCAGCCAGATCTTCGTCTTTGCTTTTGAGAATAGAGCCCAGCGCTGAACCAATCAATCCCTTGCTCTGCCCGACATTTAACAAGCTTTCAAAATACCCACCAACATTCGGCTCTAAGGCAGGATTACCCTGACCATGCGTGGCTTTTTCGCCCAGCAAATATTGGCTTGAGTTGCATTGCGGATCCAGATCGATCACCAATGTTCGATACCCACGCGCTGCGGCAATCGCAGCCAAATTGACCGTAATGCTGGACTTACCGACACCACCTTTTTGATTAAACACTACACGACGCAGCATGTTGGACTCCATGGTTGATCTAAAATACTGGCTGTCATCAGTGTGCATATGAGCCATCAACACGGCATCTGCCAACACCTACAAAGCCTCAGTCTGGGATTGAGTGCCACTGGGATTAAACTGCAATCAAATAAAGCCACCAGGCTTGGCAATCGCCAAAAATAAAATTGCCACATAGGCAATCGTTGCCACAAATACCCCTGTCCGAAACTGCGGGGCCGTGACCTCTGGCTTAAAGGCTTTGACAGACGCAGAAATTGCCACAAAAAACAAAACGATCTTGGCAATGATCCAATGCGGATAGATAGGCAAAGGCAACAACAGTAGCACACCACAGACAATCACAACGGTATACACCACATGTGGGGCTATCTTAAAAAATTTGGTCATGCCTGCTGACTGAAGCTGACCATTTGGCGATGCCCGAAAGCCTAAAATCGCACGGGTCGCAAACATCAAAATCGCCAACACACCAAAACTCATGTGCAATACTTTGATCAACGTCATCAGGGTGTCCTAGTGTTAGGGGGTCGCAGTTTTGGGCGCATGCGCGCAGTTTGGACTATCCGGCGACTGCCCCGTCCATTCATCAGGGGCGTAGGCATGAATCGCCAATGCATGAATGCTGCCACCATTGGCACTGAGCAGTTGACTTGCGGCAGCATAGATTTTTTGATGGCGTTGCACCGCCCGTAAACCAGCAAACGCAGCACTGACCACAGTCACCTTAAAATGACTTTCTTTGCCCTCAAAATACCCCCCATGTCCACGTGACTCATTTTCAACTTGGAGAAACTCTGGATTTAGGCTTTGAAGCTGGGTCGTGAGCGCGGTTTGGATCGGAGGCATTGGTGTGTTCCCATTCATTCGGCCATCAAACAAACAGCAGCGTGAAGCACGCTGCGGCAGTTGATTCTAGCAGGATTTGGGCAGGACTTAACGACGGGCTTGCTGATAAATCGGCATCACACGCGGCAACAAACGCTGAATTTGTGCCATGCGATCACCCGTTGATGGGTGTGTGCTTAAAAACTTTGGCGGCTCGCCTTGGCTGGCCTTTCGCATTTTTTGCCACAACGTCAATGCTGCTTGTGGGTTATAGCCTGCCCGTGCCATCAACTCGAGACCCAATACATCAGCTTCTTCTTCTTGCGCACGGCTATGCGGCAACTGTAACCCCAATTGAGCAGCCATGCCCGCCGCCTGTGCCTGACCTTGGGTCAATCCCACTACACTGGCCAAAAGCCCCAAACCTGTCTGCTGTGCCACATCGCGCGAAATCCGCTCCCGTGCATGCTCGCGCAAGGCATGGGCGATTTCGTGTCCCATAATCGCTGCAATTTCATCATCCGTGAGCTGCAAGCGAGAGACAATTCCACTATAAAACATCACCTTGCCCCCAGGCATCACAAACGCATTCAGATCATTGGCCTGAATCGTATTGACTTCCCATCGCCAACCCCGTGCATCCGTTCGGAATGTACTGACATGTGGCGTTAGGCGATTAGCCACCCCACGCAGACGTGCCAACATCGCAGCATCACGATTGAGAACATTTTTTTGGCGGGCAGCAGCCAAGAGCTCTTGATAGCTCTTGGCCGACATGGCGTTGACTTCTTCACTTGATACCAATAAAAGCTGCTTACGATTGACGCCTGTAGCACCCTCTTGCGTGGTACTTGAGCATCCTGTCACCACCAGTGCGCTCGACAAAACTGCCATACTAATCAGACGCTTCGACATGTAGCCACTCCCATTCAAAAATTCTCTCAAAATCATAAATCTAAAATAAACAACGCCGTCACTATCCCGCGTTAGGCCTATCATAGAAGTATCCAATGATGCTGATCCACAGTGTTTTTGTAGGTGTCCCCCTGCATTTTTTCGTTTTTTTTGCATATTTGGACGCGATACAGTGCTTGACACCCAAAAAAATATCGCTATCATAGCGGCTCTCAAGCGGGAATAGCTCAGTTGGTAGAGCACAACCTTGCCAAGGTTGGGGTCGAGGGTTCGAGTCCCTTTTCCCGCTCCAAATTTTGTATGTAAGATGGCCAACGGCCATTTGATCACTGACTTCAAGTCAGCAATCAAAGAAATGATGAGCCGGACTTCGTTCCGGCTTTTTGCATATCTGCCGATGTGATTGATCCGCTGGCGCTGCCAAATGCGCGTACTGGCTTGTGTTTGATCAGTGGGTTCTTTAGCATTTCTGTTTTGATTGAATCTTCCGCCAATCTGCCACACAGTGCATCCATTGGCACGCGCAGGAGTAATACACATGACCCATCGTGCATCCAGCATCCAAGGCTCTTTGGTCGCACTGGTCACCCCGATGTTCGAAGATGGCTCGCTCGATTGGGCTGCGCTTGATCATCTGGTCGATTGGCATATTGCACAAGGCACAGATGCCTTGGTTGCAGTGGGCACGACAGGCGAATCAGCCACATTAGATGTCGAGGAGCACGCCCAAGTCATTGAACGCGTGATTCAGCGCACCGCAGGCCGTATCCCCGTGATTGCAGGTACAGGTGCCAACTCAACACGCGAAGCAATTGAACTGACTGAGACTGCACGCAAACTCGGTGCAGATG
>JAYXXU010000303.1:0-4780 GCA_036019135.1 Pseudomonadota bacterium
AAGCCAAAGCCGCTAAAAAAGCAGGCAATATTGCAGCAGATGGTGCAATCATCATTGCACAAGACGGTAACAAAGCCTTGCTACTTGAAGTCAATAGCCAAACTGACTTCGTTGCAAAAGACGATAACTTTGCTGCATTTGCTAATCAAGTGGCACAAGTGGCATTGGCCAACAACACCACTGATGTTGCAGCGATTGCAGGCTTGGCCTATGCAGATGGTCAAACTGTTGAAGAAGCACGTGTAGCACTGGTTCAAAAAATCGGTGAAAACATTCAAGTCCGCCGTGCCACGATTGTGGAAGGCGAAAACTTGGCTGTATACAAACACGGTCTCAAAATCGGTGTTGCGGTTGCCTATACAGGTGGCAATGAAGAAACTGGTAAAGGCATTGCGATGCATGTTGCAGCGTTCAACCCAATGGCGATCAATGCTGAAGACGTTCCTGCGGACGTATTAGCACGCGAAAAAGAAATTTTTGCTGCTAAGGCACGTGAGTCAGGTAAGCCAGAAAATATCGTTGAAAAAATGATCACTGGTTCGCTGGACAAGTTCCTGAACGAAGTCACCTTGACCCGTCAGATGTACGTCATCGACAACGAGAAGAAAGTTGCAGACGTCCTGAAAGCGGCTGGTATGACCATCACCCAAGTGGTGCGTTTAGAAGTCGGTGAAGGTATCGAGAAGAAGCAAGAAAACTTCGCTGAAGAAGTTGCTGCTGCTCAAGCTGCTGCCTCTGCTCAATAAGCGAAACCCAAAAAAACACCCCGTTACTGCGGGGTGTTTTTTTGCACGGATGTTTCCGAAGATCAAGCCGCCGAGTGCGTATTAGGCTTGGATATTTCTGAGACTGCCAGTGGTTTTTTGATCTGGATGCTGTATATAACAGATGACCTCTCGATCTTGCGCCTGCCAAGACTCTACACTTGGCGACAAATATGACATCTCATATATGGATTCATTATAGTTTTTTTGCGTAAAGCGCTGGAAGGCCTCTTCACAGCGAGCGTTGGCCTGCTGCTCAATTTCTTCATCGTTATAGCTGTCCAGATTCACGTTAAAGATGTGATAAATTTCGTGATCATGTGGCTGCGTACAATCACGAATGGGCAGGCTGTCGACAGATTGTTGATGCCCATTCGTATCATCAAAACATTGGCCGAGTTTTAGCTTGAATACATCCTGATGGTCCAGCTCCAGTTTTTCTGTGATTGTATCCGACATACTGCGATTATTGTTTGCGCTATCGGTACAAGCTACTAAGAATAATGCGCACAATAATGCACTCAACGGGCGTATTTTTTTCATAAGGTGAAGATCTCTATCAGATAAGACATCGGATTAGCCCATCTCTGGTTCGTCCATGATGGGGTAGGTTTTTGCTATGTCAGCGTTTTTGCCTAAACCACGCAATGATGCGAAGTTTATTTTTTGGCTGTTAAGTCGATGTTGAGCGCCAATCGGGACTGATTTTTTTCATCCACGCATCGACGCACCATGCAGGACCAATCAGCAAGAATTGCAGGTCTTTAAAGAAAGACGGTTTTTTGCCTTCAATCTTATGACCATAAAACTGTCCAACCCATGCCAACACAAACAAGGCAATATAAAAGCGAGAGCCAACAGGCAAAATTGCAACCAACGAGAGCATGATCAACAACAACACACCCAACGCAAAAAACATCGGCATTGATAGGCGCACAAAAAATAGCAACATCATTGCCAGTAAGACAATGGTTAGAATCGTGCTGAGTTGCCAACTGATACCGACTAAGCTAAACAAAATCGCAGGCACACATAGCCAGTGAATTCGCTTGTTGGTGGGGTTCTGATGGCTTTGACTATACTCATCCAGCCACTGTTGTAAGCTACGCATCGGACTCTCCTTGTAATGGGTCTAGCCCATAAGATAGGTGGCAGTCGCCCAGCCAAGCAAGGCGAATCCTGCAAAAATGATCAGCTTTCGGATGAACATTGGATTCATATCAAAACCGCCATGTTTCTAAGACTAAACCGCTTTCACCCAATCGAGCAATGACCGCAGTGCCGCTGTCCTCACGCCAATCTCCCAGTACCACGCGTTGCTTGCCTTGTGCAAGCAGATGGGTCTCTGGTCGATGAGTATGACCATGCAGGAGGATATCAGCCTCCTGTAGCGCTGTGGCCACAGCCTCTGCATTCACATCCATGATATTCATAGGCGTGTTGGCATTGTTAAGTTGGCTTTGCATCCGCATCATCTGGGCAATTTGCCGCCGCTGTTCGAGTGGTTGCGCGAGCATCCCCGCTTGCCAAGCAGGATCACGACTCATCTGGCGAAACTGTTGGTATTTCACATCGTCTGTACAGAGCAGATCTCCATGCTCAAGCCGAATCTGACCTGTTGGATGGGTGAGTTGACTCACCTCAGGCAACAGTTTTCCTGCGAACCGATCCAAAAAGCCTTGACCCAGCAAAAAATCCCGATTGCCATGCAATACATAGACTTGACCCCCTGCTTGTGTATACACGTTTAGTGCATCAACAATTGGGCCGAGCCAGTCGCTATCATCGTCATCACCAACCCAAGCTTCAAACCAATCCCCTAAAATATAGAGCGCATTGGTCTGGGTGGGCGATAAGGAGTCTACCAGCGCCAAAAACCCCCGCACGAGGCGGGGATGTTCGGGCGACAGGTGTAAATCAGAAATAAACAGTTGCTGCACGGGCGACTTAGTCCTGACCAACCAAATCTGCTTTTTCGATGATGATTGGGCTGACAGGCACATCACCATGACCTGCGGCATTGCCAGTACGAACACCTTTGATTTGATTGATCACATCCATGCCTTCGACTACACGACCAAACACTGCATAACCCCAACCTTGCATGGTTTTGCTGCTGTGATTTAAGAAGGCATTGTTTTTGACGTTAATAAAAAACTGTGCGCTGGCAGAGTGTGGATCATTGGTGCGTGCCATTGCCACTGTGCCGACGTCATTGGTCAGGCCATTGTCTGCTTCATTTTGGATCGGTGCGCGGGTGCTACGTTGTTTCATATCCTTATCAAAGCCGCCGCCTTGAATCATAAAGTTGTCGATGACACGGTGAAAAATCAAACCATCATAATGACCGCTTTGCACATATTGAATAAAATTTTCAACCGTTGCAGGGGCTTTTTCGCTGTTTAGTTCTAGCACAATGCGACCCATATTGGTCTCAAAAGCAACTTGCGGTAGATTGGCGCTCATGGTGTCTCTCCAAAAAATGAACGGGGTTAATCGGGGCAACAGGGGGGATTTCAAGCACAATCCCCCACAGCGTTTTATTTCAGAAGCACGGCTTTTTCGATCACAATCGGTTGTGTCGGGACATTTTGATGGCCGCTGATGGTGCTAGTTTGGACGGTTTTGATCTTATCAACCACGTCCATGCCTTGCACCACTTGACCAAACACCGCATAGCCCCAGCCTTGTGGCGTAGGCTGGGTGTGATTCAGGAAGTCGTTATTTTGGACATTAATGAAGAACTGAGATGATCCTGAATGTGGTGCGCTGGTGCGTGCCATGGCAATCGTACCGCGGTTATTTTTCAGGCCATTATCTGCTTCGTTTTGAATGCTGGCACGGGTTGGCCGTTGTTGCATGTTTTGGTCAAAGCCGCCACCTTGAATCATAAAGTTATCAATGACACGGTGAAATATCGTTCCATCATAATGGCCGCTGTTGACATATTCGATGAAGTTGGCACTGCTGAGCGGGGCTTTTTCGCTGTTCAGCTCAATGACGATATCACCCATGTTTGTGGTCAATGCCACCCGCGGCATATTGCTTGCGGTGGTGTTGGGTTGAGCGGGTGTGGTGGTTTCGGTGTTTTGTTCTTTTTGGGCGGCACATGCAGTCATGCTGATTGCAAACAAGGCCGGAAATAAAACTGCGTGACGCATCGCTGTTTCCCTCAGTGTTAAAAATGCCTCCGATTGTACGCGCTGTTGTGTACAGAAGATAGTGAGTGGCATGGGGTTGCAGGTTTGCCCTGCTACTTGAATACTGAAACCTTGTTGGCGCTATACAAATGCGGTTGAGTGACTGACGGGGAGGCGGTAGACTGCACGACACACCCCATCGGCGACAGATGACTGACGGGGAGATTAGGCGACCTATCCCGTATCTCAGATCAAGATTGCGGTGTAGTGTGGCCGTTTTTGTTTTTTGAATACCGAAGTGAGTCTTATGAAACCTACTGATGCGTTATCGGCTTCGTCTGAAATCGTTGTGGCAACCCCTGCCGCGGTTACTCCTGTTGGGGTCGCGTCACAACAGGTACAGGCCAATGATTTTATCCGTGCCATTGTTCAAGAGGATTTGGCCACGGGTAAGCATCAGCAAATTGTGACTCGTTTTCCGCCTGAACCAAATGGTTATTTGCATATTGGTCATGTCAAGGCGATTTGTTTGAATTTTAGTATTGCCAAAGAAACAGGCGGTCTATGCAATCTGCGCTTTGATGACACCAATCCAGCAGCAGAAGAGCAAGAGTACGTCGATAACATCGAAAAAGATATTCGATGGTTGGGATTTGAATGGAACGGTGCGCCGCGCTATGCGTCAAGCTATTTTCAGCAGCTCTATGATTGGGCGGTTCAACTGATCAAACAAGGTGATGCCTATGTGGATCTGCAAAGCCCTGAGCAAATCAAACTCAATCGCGGCAGCTTTGTGGAGGTGGGTAAAAACTCACCGCAGCGTGATCAAACGGTTGATGAAAACCTAGCGTTATTTGAAAAAATGCGTGCAGGGGG
>JAYXXU010000304.1:0-1087 GCA_036019135.1 Pseudomonadota bacterium
CACCATTCTCAAATACGGTACAGATGAGCAAAAAGCCACCTACATGCCACAACTGGTTGCAGGGACTTGGGCAGGCACCATGTGTTTGACCGAGCCACAATGTGGTACTGACTTGGGTCAGGTCAAAACCCGCGTCGAGCCACAAGCCGATGGCACATTCAAAATGTACGGCACCAAGATTTTCATCTCTTCAGGTGAACATGATCTGACTGACAACATCGTTCACATCGTGTTGGCACGTCTGCCAGATGCACCTGCGGGCACACGTGGCATTACCCTGTTCATCGTGCCAAAGTTCCTCATCAATGAAGATGGTTCTTTGGGCGAACGTAATCCTGTAGTTTGTGGCTCACTCGAACACAAAATGGGGATCAAAGCCTCTGCCACTGCCGTACTGAACTTTGATGGTGCAATTGCCTACCAGATCGGTCCAGACAACAAAGGTCTGGAGTGCATGTTCACCTTTATGAATACCGCACGGATCGGCACAGCAATTCAGGGTGTTGCACACGCTGAGCTGTCTTACCAAGGTGCGCTACCTTACGCTAAAGACCGCATGTCGATGCGCGCCCTGTCTGGCAAGAAAAACCCTGACAAAGTCGCTGACACCATCATCAACCATGCAGACGTGCGCCGTCTACTGCTGACCCAAAAAGCAGTCGCTGAAGGCGGCCGTGCCATGATCTACTATGCCTCACAGTTGGCAGACAAGATGACTGACGCGATCTTAAAAGGCGACGAAGCGACCGAAGCCTATTGGGATGACAAACTGGGTTTTTACACCCCAATCTTAAAAGGCTTCCTAACCGAACTGGGCTTAGAAGCAGCCAACAACGGCATGCAAGTCTATGGCGGTCACGGCTATATCAAAGAATGGGGCATGGAGCAAATCGCCCGTGATGCACGGATTTCTACCCTGTACGAGGGCACTACGGGTATCCAAGCGCTCGACTTGCTCGGCCGTAAAGTCTTGCTCGGCTCTAAAGGCAAAGTGGTGCGTGAATACACTGCAGAGATCCTCAAGTTCTGTGGTAAGCATGCCCGCAACAAGCAAATGCGCCGCTATGTTTGGGACCTGACCAAAATT
>JAYXXU010000305.1:0-7490 GCA_036019135.1 Pseudomonadota bacterium
GTGAGTCTTATAAAAACCTAGAAACATTAAACTTAATTTATGATGCGTTATTAACAGCGCGGTTTAATCGAGATTGCACGGTGCTAGCGCTTGGTGGTGGTGTGGTCGGCGATATGGCGGGTTATGCGGCAGCGAGTTTTCAGCGTGGGGTTGATTTTATTCAAGTGCCTACCACACTGTTGTCACAGGTTGATTCAAGTGTCGGCGGCAAAACAGGCGTGAATCATCCGCTCGGCAAAAATATGATTGGTGCTTTTAAGCAACCCAAAGTGGTTTTAGCGGATATGGCTCAGCTAGATACGTTGCCTGACCGTGAGTTGTCGGCAGGTTTGGCTGAAGTCATTAAATATGCCCTGATCCGTGATGTGGCGTTTTTGCAGTGGTTAGAGCAGCATATGTCTGAATTGGTGACGCGTGATCCTGTCTTATTGGCAGAGGCAGTGTATCGCTCTTGTGAGCATAAAGCACGGATTGTCGCAGCAGATGAGCATGAGCATGGTGAGCGGGCATTGTTGAATCTCGGTCATACTTTTGGGCATGCCATCGAATCATTTATGGGCTATGGGGATTGGTTACATGGCGAAGCCGTCGCAGTCGGTATGTTAATGGCAGCCGATTTGTCCCAGCGTTTGGGCTGGTTGACGCTTGAGGATGTACGGCGGGTGCGCCGCGTGTTAGTGTCTGCACGATTGCCTGTTGACCCACCGAATCAGATGTCTGCTAAGGATTTTATGGGGTTGATGATGCTGGATAAAAAAGTGATGGCAGGTCAACTTCGATTGATTTTGTTACGTCAATTGGGTGAGGGTGTGATTGAAAAAAACACGCCTGAAGCACTCTTACAGGCAACATTAAATCATCGTCCGCTTGGGCTGGAGATTGTGGCGTGAGCGTATCGACTTCATCGGATTGGCGGCAACAACTTCGCGAGTTTCCTTGGCGTTCAGTCGGTTGGTTGACTATTGGCTTGGGGATTTTGGCCGTCTGTTTTGTCCTGTGGGTTTCGCTTCAGATTACTGAGCGTGTAGTTGTAGAGGCTGACGTCCCACCAGTCGACACTGAAGAAACACCGATTGCGTGGTCTGAACGACCCTTTGGGGAGCATTTGGGGGCATTATCAGAGGCCGTTCCATTGCTGGATTTGACCAAAAAGGTCGTGCCTGTTGGTCAGCGTGCACCAGAGTTTCGGGGAACTGAGTTTTTAAAAGCCAATGCCAACAGTTGGACATTACAAGTCATGAACGTCTCACAAGAGGCTGTGGTAAAAGACTATTTAGCTCAACGTAAAGATCGCAATCGATTTCAGTATTTTCGGACAGTTGATGGTCAGCAAGAGCGCTATGTGTTGACTTATGGGGTGTTTAATGCCGTTCAAACGGCGATGGGTGCATTGCAAAGCATGGACTTTGAGTTGCCAAATAGCGTAAAAGCCTACCCAGAGCGGTTTTCGAGCTATCAAAAATTAGTCACTGATCAGGGTGCTGAAGAGCGTATGAATGGGGTGACACGTCGAGTGCGCGAGCTTCAGATGCGAGAAGTACCTATGCCCGTACAGCCAGATCCAGAGGTATTGGCGGCAGCCCGTGCGGCACGTACAGAGCGCAGCTCCATCACGCAAGAGCCTGCTTTTGGTGCACTACCTGGGGAGCAAGCGCGTTCAGGGATTAGCCCGCCTACACCACCTCGCCCAGTGGAAACCCCCGCCCCAGCAGGGACGGTGAGTCCTGAGTCTGCTCAGACACTTCCCACGACATTGCCACCAGTACAAGATCCATTTAATTAGCACAAAATGGATCGTTTTCATCTGTGACACACGCTGGGGGCGTCATATTTTTAGTCCCAAAGCTGCTTAAATGCGCGGTATGATACGTTTTGCATTAATTTTAATAGAATCGGCCTGATTGTTGCATTTGAGTACAGGCGCGTTTTTCTTTAGAATACTCGACCATTTTGTCTGCTTTGGACTTGCGTTGGTTGTTTGACTGACTGTATGACCAAAGTGGTGTTTAGACCGATTCCAAGGGTACGCCATGCATATGCCGCACAACGCCGCTTCCGAGCTTCCCGCCTCAACTGCACCTGCATCGTTGGGGATGTATCAGCCAGATGAATTCCGTGACAATTGTGGTTTCGGTTTGATCGCTCATATGCAGGGTGATGCCAGTCACGATCTGGTGCGAACGGCGATTCATAGTTTGAGCTGTATGACTCACCGTGGTGGAATTGCTGCTGACGGTAAGACAGGCGATGGTTGTGGCTTATTATTGGCCATGCCGAAAGCGTTTTTTCGCGCCGAAGCCGCAGCCCTCGATGCTGATTTAGCAGAGTTGTTTGCTGTTGGGACGGTATTTTTAAATACTGATACTACGCTGGCACAACATGCGCGTGATGTACTGAATGCTGAGATTGCTAAAGAAAATCTGAGCGTAGCGGCTTGGCGGGTTGTTCCCACCAATAATGACGCCTTGGGTGAGATCGCGATGCGCTCATTGCCTGTTTTTGAGCAGGTATTGGTCAATGCTACCCCTGACCTGACAGAGGCTGAGTTTAATCGTAAGTTGTTCTTGGCGCGTCGCCGAGCCGAACAACAATTACAGCATGATCCCCTATTTTATGTGACCACATTGGCATCCACTGTCATCAGCTATAAAGGCTTGATGATGCCAGAAGCGATTGCGGATTTTTACTTAGATCTGGCCAATCCTGCACTTGAGTCGCATATTGTGGTATTCCACCAGCGCTTTTCGACCAACACGTTGCCGCGTTGGCCGTTGGCGCAGCCGTTCCGTTACTTGGCGCACAATGGTGAAATCAATACCATTATGGGCAATCGTAACTGGTCAGTGGCGCGCACACCAAAGTTTGCAAATCCATTATTGCCTGACTTGCTTGAGTTAACGCCATTGGTCAATCGGACAGGCTCAGATTCGTCTAGCTTGGATAATATGCTAGAGATTCTGGTCGGTGGTGGCATGGATCTGTTCCGTGCGCTACGCATGCTGGTGCCGCCCGCATGGCAAAATGTCGAGACTATGGATGCTGATCTGCGTGCATTTTATGAGTTCAATTCTAAGCATATGGAGGCTTGGGATGGTCCTGCGGGGCTAGTAATTCAAGATGGCCGACATGCAGTCTGTATGCTAGATCGTAATGGGTTACGTCCAGCACGCTGGGTGATTACCAAAAATGGCTACATCACCCTTGCTTCTGAGATTGGGGTGTGGGGTTATGCACCCGAAGATGTGGTCTCAAAAGGCCGTGTTGGACCGGGTCAGATTTTGGTGGTGGATACCCAGTCTGGCGAACTGTTGCAAACCCAAGATGTGGATAATCGCCTGAAATCAGCGCATCCGTACAAGCAATGGCTGCGTGAAAATGCGATTCATATTCAGACAGACGAAGATCAAGAAGAGCAGTTAGCCGAGCAAGGGCTACGTGGCGATGCATTGAAAGTCGCTCAAAAAATGTTCCATGTGACTTTTGAAGAGCGTGAGCAAATCATTCGTCCATTGGCTGAAAGCGGCCAAGAGGCGGTTGGCTCGATGGGGGATGATACCCCAATGGCCGTGTTGTCGCGCCAGACGCGTCATGTCGCAGACTATTTTAGACAGCAGTTTGCACAGGTGACGAACCCGCCGATTGATCCTTTGCGTGAAGCGATTGTGATGTCGCTCGAAACCTGTATGGGTCGCGAGCAGAACGTATTCGAAGAAGGCCCTGAACACGCAGATCGGATTATTATTTCGAGCCCCGTCTTGTCCGCCAGCAAGATGCAGCAGCTGCACACGATTGATCGTGCGGGTTATGGTATGCAGGTGATTGACCTGAGCTATCCAGAATCAGAGGGCTTAGAGGCTGCCATTAAGCGGATCTGTGCAGAGTCTGCGACAGCGATCCGTGCTGGATGTACCTTGCTCACACTGTCTGATCGTCATTTGCGTGAAGGGTATTTGCCTGCCAATGCGATGATGGTGACGGGTGCAGTACATCACCACCTGTCGAATGTGGGGCTGCGTGCGGATGCCAATATTATTGTCGAAACAGGCTTGGCGCGTGATCCGCATCATTTTGCGGTGTTGATCGGCTTTGGTGCGACTGCGGTGTATCCATATTTGGCCTATGACATCATCAGTGATCTGGTGGAGTCGGGTAGCCTGCTGGGTGATCCGTTGTATGCACAAGCCAGTTTCCGCAAAGGTATCGACAAGGGTCTACTGAAGATCATGTCGAAAATGGGCATCTCAACGGTTGCTTCTTATCGTGCAGGTCAGTTGTTTGAAGCGATTGGTTTGTCACATCAGATCGTTGATTTGTGCTTTAAAGGTGTACCGAGTCGGATTGAAGGTGCGCGCTTTGAAGATCTTGAAAATGATCAGAAAAAACTCGCTGTTGATGCGTGGAAAGCCCGTCGTCCGATTGATCAGGGTGGTTTGTTAAAGTTTGTCTTTAACAAAGAGTATCACGCGTTTAATCCCGATGTGATTAGCAGCCTGCATAAAGCAGTGCGCTCTGGCAAGTATGAGGATTTCCGTGAATATGCAGGTCTGGTCAATAAACGTCCAGTCGCTACGCTACGTGACTTGCTCAAACTGAAAACTGACAACAGCATTGATATCAGTGAAGTTGAATCAGTCGAGCAGATTTTGCCTCGTTTTGATTCGGCAGGAATGTCGCTCGGTGCGTTATCGCCTGAAGCACATGAGTCGATTGCGATTGCGATGAATACCATTGGTGGTCGCTCTAACTCAGGTGAGGGTGGTGAAGATTCTGCGCGTTATGGCACGATCAAAAACTCCAAAATCAAGCAGATCGCCTCAGGCCGATTTGGGGTGACGCCTGCCTATTTGTCTTCGGCCGAAGTGCTACAGATCAAGGTGGCGCAAGGTGCAAAACCTGGTGAAGGTGGACAGTTGCCAGGGGGCAAGGTCAATGCATTGATCGCACGACTGCGTTACTCAGTACCTGGCGTGACCTTGATTTCGCCACCACCACACCACGATATTTATTCGATTGAAGACTTGTCGCAGTTGATTTTTGACTTAAAACAAGTCAACCCCAGTGCGATGGTATCGGTCAAGTTGGTATCTGAACCAGGTGTCGGGACGATTGCCGCAGGTGTGGCCAAAGCCTATGCCGACTTTATTACGATTTCGGGCTATGACGGGGGAACTGCCGCGTCGCCCTTGTCCTCTATTCATCATGCAGGCTCGCCATGGGAGCTTGGATTGGCTGAAGCGCAACAAGCATTACGGGTTAATGACTTACGTGGCAAAGTGCGTGTACAGACCGATGGTGGCCTAAAAACAGGTCTAGATGTGGTCAAGGCAGCGATTCTGGGTGCCGAAAGTTTCGGCTTTGGTTCAACACCGATGATAGCCTTGGGGTGTAAATATCTGCGGATTTGTCATTTGAACAACTGTGCCACTGGCGTAGCAACGCAACAGGATCACCTGCGGGCAGAGCATTATATCGGTGAGCCAGAAATGCTGATTAACTTCTTCCGCTTTGTGGCTGAAGAAACCCGTCATTGGCTTGCTGCGTTGGGCGTTCGCTCGATGAAAGAGCTGATTGGTCGTACAGATCTGTTAGAAGTATTGGCGGGTGAGACTGCCAAGCAGCAGCATCTGGATCTTAAGCCATTGTTGACTATTCATCCATCAGGTGAAGGTAAGCCACAGTATTGTGAGGTCACCCGTAACGAGCCACATGACAAAGGTTTGCTGGCTGAGCGTATGATTGAGGACATGCTACCTGCGATTGAAGCCAAAACAGGCGGCACGTTCAAGTTTATGATTGGCAACTGTGACCGCTCGATTGGTGCACGTTTGTCAGGTGAAATTGCCAAGCGCCATGGTAACTTGGGCATGAATGATGCGCCTGTTACCTTGGAGTTAGAAGGCACAGCGGGTCAGTCATTGGGCGTATGGAATGCGGGTGGCCTGAATATTCGTCTTGAAGGTGATGCCAACGATTATGTCGGTAAGGGCATGGCGGGTGGTATGATTACTATCTATCCACCCAAAGGCTCGCCATTCAAATCACAAGAGACGGCCATCATTGGTAACACTTGTTTGTATGGTGCGACAGGTGGCAAGTTATTTGCCGCGGGGACTGCGGGCGAGCGCTTTGCCGTGCGCAACTCAGGCTGTCATGCGGTGATTGAAGGTGCAGGTGACCACTGCTGCGAATACATGACAGGTGGTTTGGTCACCGTGTTAGGACGTACTGGTTTGAACTTCGGTGCAGGTATGACTGGTGGTTTTGCCTATGTCCTAGATCTGGATGGTGACTTCTTTGATCGTTGTAACCATGAGCTGATCGACCTCAACCGTATTTCGACTGAGCCGATGGAACCGTATCGCCATCATCTGATGGAAGTGATTGAAGAGTTTGTGCTCGAAACGGGCAGTGTTTGGGGCCAGACCATTTTGAATGAATTTGACGAATACAATCGCAAGTTCTGGTTGGTCAAACCCAAAGCAGCAAGTTTGAACAGTTTGCTGAAAACCACCAAAGCCGATCCTCAATAACGCACGAACAGGCAAGTGCTGTGCGCAATGAACACGCCACAGCACTGACCCACTGGAGATATCCAAAATGGCCGACCGCCTAAGCAATGATTTTCAGTTTCTGGACGTGCCGCGTCAGGAGCCAGAAAAAAAACACATCGACGCGCGTACAACAGCTTTTGTCGAGATTTATCAGCCTTTTGAAGCAAAGCAAGTGGCTGATCAGTCGCATCGCTGTCTCGATTGTGGCAACCCATATTGTGAGTGGAAATGTCCCGTTCACAATTATATTCCTAATTGGCTCAAGCTGATTTCTGAAGGGCAACTGTTTCAGGCTGCTGAGCTGTCACATCAAACCAATACCTTGCCAGAAGTGTGTGGTCGAGTTTGCCCACAAGATCGCCTGTGTGAAGGAGCTTGCACCTTAAACGATGGTTTTGGTGCAGTGACGATTGGTAATACTGAAAAATATATTACTGATACCGCCTTTGCCTTGGGTTGGCGGCCAGATATGTCCCAAGTGAAGTGGACAGATAAAAAAGTTGCGATCATTGGTGCAGGTCCTGCGGGTTTAGGTTGTGCCGATGTGTTGGTACGCGCTGGTGTCAACCCCGTTGTATTTGATAAAAACCCAGAAATCGGTGGTTTGTTGACCTTTGGGATTCCTGAGTTCAAGATGGAAAAGTCGGTGATGGTACGTCGCCGTGCGATTTTTGAGGCGATGGGGATTGAATTCCGTCTGAATACAGACGTCGGCACAGATGTGATGATTGAGGATTTGCTGGCGGAGTACGATGCGGTCTTTATGGGTATGGGCACTTATACCTACATGAAAGGCGGTTTTGCGGGCGAAGATTTGGTTGGTGTACATGATGCGCTCGACTTCCTGATTGCCAACGTAAATCGTTGCCACCAAGACGCAGGTTGGGAAAAAAATCCGAGCGACTACATCAGCATGGAAGGCAAGAAAGTGGTTATCCT
>JAYXXU010000306.1:0-1854 GCA_036019135.1 Pseudomonadota bacterium
CCAAGACGCTCTTGAATCATAAAACCCAATCGCTCGAGTACTGCACCATGGTGTGGTGAGCCAAGACAAACCAGATGATCAATCAGATATGGCCACTCTGCACCGCTTTGTTTGCCATAAAACAAGGCGCTGCGAGCAACCAAGCCGCCCATGCTATGCCCAATTAGATCAATCTCGGTAATATCGGGATTGCGCTGTATCATCTCTTCGAGCAGACGCGAAAAGCTGCGGCCATTCTGTGAAATACGCCGTCCAGTATTGTAGTTAAGGTACAACACCGTGCTAAAGGGCTGGCGATAGAGGATTTGCTCACCTAAGCCGACGCTCTGACCAGGATCCCAACTGAGGTGATTCATGCACAGGCCATGCACGAGGATCACCACCCGCCCGCGTAACTCGCCGCGTTGTGGTTGACCATAACGATCATAAAACATCATGGGGAGGGCGAGTGGGTTACGCATGCGAATCAAATGATCGCCAGCCACGCCATTGAGTGCGCCGACCAGCCAATGTAGGCTAGGGGTCAAGGCTCGACGGTTATTGGCAGGGGTGATTTTGTTGACAGCCCTGAGACTGAGTGCCAAACCCCGTCCCGAACGAAACATAATGCGCTTGATGAGTTGATAAATTTGGCCAGTAAAGCCTTTATCCCAGCGTGCTTGGTTGGCAGTCGTATGCAAGCCGAGTGGACGTAGGACAATCTCACGATGGATCGCTTGAACAATATCGGTCACACCATAGATGCTGGTCGTTGCCAACTGGGCAAGCCCTTCTAGCACGTCCCCTTGCGTTGGTGCTTCACGGTGGATCGTGCAATAAGGCTCATGGAGCGGAGTCAGGCTAGGCATAACGACTTCCTTTATACCAATGTGTACAGACTTACATGTAACAGAATAAGTCACTCAAGTTAAGGGCAAAAACGCTCACTGGCGATAAGAGTTGCTTAAATTACGACCAATGTATAAAGCATTTCCGCGTTTTTAACACGTTAAACTGTCTAACAATACTCAATCCCGTGTGACCTGCCGCGTATTTATGCGGTTCGAGTCGTCGATTTGGTCACATGGCCTGATATGCTATCGAGCGCAACCGATCAGGCTTCAGGAGCATGCAAGAAGATGCAGTTGATTTATATTCACGGTTTTAATAGTGATTCACAATCCGCCAAAGGTCGTATGCTGCGTGAGTGGGCTGCACAGCATCGCCCTGAGCTGCGCGTACAATGCCCTGATCTGAATCAACCACCTGAGCAGGTGATGGCTTTGTTGGATCAACTGATTCAGCAAGATCCGCAGACTGCGTTGGTCGGCAGTTCGTTGGGTGGGTTCTTTGCGACGGCGTGTGTCGCAAGACATGGTGTACGGGCTGTACTGATCAACCCTGCCGTGCGACCCTTTGAGCGCTTTCTACGGTATTTTCAGCCATTTGATCCAGCCGACCAAATTGGTCACACCACCGCAGGTGGCTGGCAAGTGCGTCGTAGTGATTTGGATCAGTTGCGGACATTGTTTGAGCCGACGCCTGTTCATCCAGAGCGAATCTTGGTCTTGCTCAAACAAGGTGATGAGGTGCTGGATTATCGTGTGGCAGAGGCTCACTACAGCCAAGATGCTGCGCAGTGTCCGATGATTGTCGAGCCAGATGGGGATCATTTTATGCATGATATGGGTGATAAAATTCCGTTAATGATGGATTTTTTGTTTCCAGATCAGCCAAGATCGTGCGTGCAGTCGATTTGATTGTGTGGTTATTTTTTGATGTTTTAAAAAGGAAATACTTGTGACTCAGTACACCGCCCAGTCCCTCGAAGTTTTGTCTGGCCTTGATCCAGTACGTCGTCGGCCAGGGATGTAT
>JAYXXU010000307.1:0-4779 GCA_036019135.1 Pseudomonadota bacterium
ACCCAAGATCGCACCAATCGCAGTCACTGCAATGCCCAGACGCTCACGCGGCAACTCTTGCATCAAATAGGCAAAACCACTGCCCGCTTGTCCAAGCAATTGGTCGGCTGGCACTTTGACATTGTCAAAAAATAGCTCTGACGTATCTTGCGAATGCAGACCAATTTTGTCCAGATTCGTGCCTTTTTGAAAACCTTCAAGCGACGTATCGACCAACAGCAATGATGTGCCTTTTGCCCGTGCTTTCGGATCGGTTTTGGCGGCAATAATCACCAAGCCTGCATGTTGACCATTCGAAATAAATGTTTTTGAACCATTCAACAGATAGTGGTCACCATTTAAAATTGCGCTGCTTCGAATCGCCTGCAAGTCTGAACCTGCACCTGGTTCGGTCATACCAATCCCTGCAACCACTTCACCACTGGCCATCTTGGGTAACCAGTATTGCTTTTGCGCTTCATTGCCAATGTGCAAGATGTAGGGGGCACAAATTTCAGAATGCACCGAAATCGCTGTCGATAGCGCACCATACCCACCACGGGCAGCTTCTTCGACCAACATCAATGAATAGTTGGTCGGCACAGCATAGCCACCATACTCTTCTGGCAAATCAACGCACAAAAAGCCATTTTCGCCCAAGAGATTCCAGATCTCTCGTGGCATGAGGCCATCTTTTTCCCATGCGTGATAGTGAGGAGCGATCTGTTCAGCCAAAAAACGGCGAAAGTTATCGCGGAACAGTTCGAGATCGGCATCATGAGCCAGCATGGCGAGTATCCTTTTTGGAGTGAAAAAGCAGGTCAACAGACCCGAAGACAAATATACGGTCGTGCAAGATTATAGGGGATCAATCGGCTATGATAAACAGCAACTCAGGCCAGCCTGACTATTGTACTGCTTCTGTTCTTAAGGAAACCGCTATGTCGAGCCGCCCACGTCCACAAGCCAACCAATACAAAACGGCTGAGCATCCATTTGCGCAATATGTGCGAATCTTGGGTAAAGGTAAACGTGGCTCACGTTCGTTGACCTTTGCAGAGGCACAACATGCCTTTGGTTTGATTTTGGATGGTGAGGTGTTGGATGTGCAGCTTGGGGCTTTTTTGATGTTGTTACGGGTCAAAGAAGAATCGGTTGATGAGTTGGCGGGGTTTGTGACAGCGACACGCGAACGCCTCAATCTGCCCACATTACAGGTGGACTTAGATTGGTCAAGTTATGCAGGTAAACGCAAGCATTACCCTTGGTTCTTGCTGGCAGCACTACTGCTTGCACGCTCAGGTGTGCGGGTGGTAATGCATGGTGCAGCAGGTCACACGATCAATCGACTCTACACTGAAGATGTGCTGCCCCAGCTCGGCCATCCAATCTGCCAATCGGGGCAACAGGTGGCAGATGAACTTAATCGTTGTAACTTTGCGTATTTGCCCCTGTCGGTAATGTCTCCTGTCTTGGGTGAGGTGATTGAGTTGCGGAATGTCATGGGATTACGCTCACCCGTGCATACCCTGTCTCGTCTGATCAATCCGTTCAATGCACCGACAACGTTGCAGTCGATTTTTCATCCCGCCTATCGTGCATCACACCAACAGGCAGCACTTCAGCTTGGTTACGCCAATGGCATGGTGATCAAGGGTGAAGGCGGCGAGTTTGAACGCAACCCTGATGCCCGTACCTTGGTGGTTGGCATCAAAGATGGTGTGGGTTATGAGGTTGAATGGCCAATGTTGAGTGAGTGCCGCTCAGATGTTGAGGAGGCGTTTGATCTCAAAGATTACTTGGCAGTTTGGCATGGCCAACAGCAGCATGACTATGCCGAAAAAGCCGTCACAGGTACGTTGGCACTGGCCTTGGTCGCATTGCAAAAAGCCGATACTCCCGACACGGCGATGCAAATCGCGCAGCAGATGTGGACTGGGCGACTTGAATCACCGAATAACTCTGCATGAGCCTTTATGGGGACTGGGGTGGTCTATTGATTGCCAAACTGCTGATGGCGCTGATGTATCTATGTAAAAGACTGGTGACCGACCTAAACAATAATACCGCAAACACCGCCAAACCTAAGCGTGCCGTAACCGCAGCGCATTCAGCACCACCAACAACGAACTGAGCGACATGCCAATCGCAGCTAACCACGGTGGTACATAGCCTAAAGCAGCAGGCACAAGAATCGCCAAATTATAGCCAAATGCCCAACGCAAATTTTGTCGAATCACCTGATCGGCTCGACCACTGACACGGCACGCATCCACCAACGCGGTCAACTGGTCATTCAACAAAATACTATCCGCCGAAATCTGCGCCAAATCCGCACCGGACGACATCGCCACTGATAGATTGGCAGTGGCTAGCACAGGGCCATCATTGACCCCATCGCCGACCATGACCACTGTTGCCCCATCTTCTTGCAAGGCTTTGACCGCAGCTACTTTTTGTTCAGGCAATAGTCCCCCATGAATCACATCAATCCCCAGTGCCTGTCCAACCTGCTGCGGCTGTTGTGTCGGATCACCTGAGAGCATCCAGACAGCCAATCCCTGTTGCTTTAATGCCTGTACCGTCTGGGCAGCATCGTCACGCACCTGATCCGCAAACTCAAACTGCGCCAATGGTTGCCAACCCTGCACTGACTGCACGGCCAACACAACGGTCAGAGCATCGCTCGCATGTGCCAATCCCGAAAACTGTGCATGCCCCAATCGATAGGTTTGATCGGCAATCTGTCCACTGATCCCGCCTCCTGCAATATGCGTTGGTGCAATTACCTCGGGGAGCGACTGCCCACCCCAAGCCTGCCGAAATGCCTTGGCCAGTGGATGATTACTAGTTTGCTCGAGTGCTGTTGCCCACTGCAACGCAGATTCAACTGTGACCGACGTGTCCAGCAAAGTGGTTTTGACCAAAACAGGCTGTCCTTGGGTCAGCGTACCAGTTTTATCAAAAATCACATGCGTTGCTTTGGCAAGCGTCTCCATCACATGACCACGCGTCAACAAAAACCCTTGTGTTGCCAAGCGATTGGTCGCCGTCGTCAAGGCCATTGGTGTGGCCAGTGACAATGCACAAGGACAGGTCGCCACCAACACCGCCACCGTCGCCCACAGTGCCAAGGTCGGATCAACAAAAAACCAACCCACATAAACCAATACCGACAACAGCAACACCCGTGCAACAAACCATTTGGCCATCTGATCAGCACGCTGTGCAGCGCGTGGGCGCTCGGCCAGCGCACGATTCATCAGCCGATCAATCAATGCCCTCTGACTGCCTTCAGGTGGCTGTACTACCTGCATCAACAGCGGATGGGCATAGTTCTGACTGCCACCCAGCAACGTATCGCCAACCGTCTTGGACACAGGCTGCGCCTCCCCCGTCAAGAGTGCCTCTGACACACTGCCCGTACCGCCAATCACCACCCCATCACAAGGAATACTCTCGCCCGCACGAATCTGGAGCCGATCCCCAATCTGTAACAGATGTGCTGCCATCTCCTCAACGTGTTCACCTGTCTCGGTTCGTACCAGCTTATGTACCAGAATCGGCTCAATCGTAATCAGATCACTGGCTGTTTGACTGGCTTTTTGCCGTGCTTGCAACTCCAAATAACGACCACCAAGCAAAAAGAACACAAACATACTGACCGAATCAAAATACACCTCGCCGCTCTGCGTCAAGGTCGCATAGCTACTGGCCGCAAAGGTCAGAATCAGCGCAATCGACACAGGAATATCCATATTCACCGTACGTGCCTGAATCGCACGCCAAGCAGACTGATAAAATGGAAAACCTGCATACAACAGCACAGGCAAACTGACCAACATCCCAACCCAGCGAAAATAATCGCGGAACTGCACATCAATCCCACTGTAATCACCAAAATACACGGCCATCGCATACATCATGGCCTGCATCGCCCCCAAGCCTGCAACACCCAGCCGCATCAGCATTTGGCGGCTTTGTTTAGCCAATAGCTCTGCATGTGTATCTTGTCGAAATGGCCGCGCCCGATAACCCAAGCGCTCCACCTCCTCAATCAAATGACTGATTTTGGTCTGCTCCGCCTGCCACACCAAATGCAGCCGCTGTGTAGCCAAATTCACTGTCGCCTGTGCCACCCCTGTTTCGGCCAACAGCCGCCGCTCAATCAACCAACTACACGCCGCACAGCGCAGCCCCACCACACTCAGATCAGCCGCAGACAGCCCATGATCTCGGTACACAAACGCCTGTTGCACTTGGGCATGGTCATAACCTGACAATACCGATAGCTGTTCAGGTAACGGTGCTGTGCGACTAATTTCGGTACGATCCAGATAATAGCTCTCCAGTCCCGCCTCAACGATGCTTTGACTGGCCAACTGACAGCCCAAACAACACATCGCACGCGGCTCAGCCAGAATCACGCTATACAGCGGATGCTTGGGCAATGGGTCACCACAATGAAAGCAATCTGCCGACGCTGGTTGAACCAATGCCTGCTGCACCTGATCAAAATCGCTCAAAAAAATCTCCCCAAACCCACACCCGCTATCCTCATGACCATCGCACAGTGCACCCATGATCACGGTCTATCAAACAGCATCCATACAACAATCCGATCAAATCTACACGATTGCTGCGGCATTATATGCTTTCATGGCGAGCTTTGCCTTGGGCAGCACAGATCCGCTGTGTGCTGCCATAATCACGCCGTGTTTTGCGCGGTGACTGTACGCTTTGGTGACAGATTCCTGTGCGCAAACATTGCATCCACCGCCCTACTGTCGCATCATCAGT
>JAYXXU010000308.1:0-11696 GCA_036019135.1 Pseudomonadota bacterium
CGTCTACCAATTTCGCCACAGCCCCAGTGGTGCGCCATTCTAGCAAGCCAAACACAAAATGCAACTTTTTTTTGCTTAGGACGCTGCGGGTTGCTGACCTTTTGTACGAACCAGATACTGTTTACCCGTTGGATCAAGTGCATCGTATAGATGCAGTGTCACCGTGCCACGCTTGGCAAAGTCGCCATAACCATGTCCAGCACTAAAATCCGCTCGAATTTTATCGATGATGCGCTTATGAATCCATGGATGCGCCTCAATAGACATATGCAAGGTATCTGCTTTTTTGCCCACCTCCTGCATCCATGCGTTCAACTCATCCGCCATTTTTTGAAAATGCGTGCCGAACTCCTCATAATCATCAGCACTAAAGTTAACCCGACGCACAATTTTTTTATTAAAAAAACTGCCGACCACTTCATCGCTGACTCGATAAAAGGACTGACTCGGTGGGGCGACGACGGGAGCAGCCGTAGGTTTTGGCTTGGCGGTGGGCAGTGGCGCAAACTCACCCGTGGGCTGAGCCATTGGTGCGGCTTGAGGATAAGCCGTCGCCGTCGGCGCGTTGAGCAATGCCTCCACGGCATCGCGCACTTCCAAACCTGTTTGGAAGCGATAGCGCGCCTCTTTTGCCAACAACCGATCCAATAACTGTTGATAGCGATCCAGATTCAATGGCAGTGGGGGTACAGGATCTTGGCAGTGTTTGATGGCCAATGTCACGGTATCTTGAGCCGTAAATGGCGGCTCACCGAGCAACATTTCGTATAGCATCACTCCCAATGAGTACAAATCAGCCCGTCCATCGACCCGCTCACCTTTGGCTTGCTCGGGACTCATGTATTTGGGTGTGCCGACCGTTGAGCCAATTTGAGTCATTTGTGAATCAACATATAAATCTCGGGCAATCCCAAAGTCTGTCAGAATCGGCGCACCCAATTTACTGAACAGCACATTGTCAGGCTTGAGATCCCGATGCACGATTCCATTATCGTGCGCAAATGCCAAGGCAACCGCAAGATCGCGTGTCACCTTTAATGCACGCTCAGCATCGATTTCGCCTTTTTCGATTAACTCACCCAAATGGCCACCCGTATGGTACTCCATCGCCATATAGTGATATTGCTCATGCACACCCACATCGTACACCGTAATGATATTGGGATGAGACAGGCTTGCGACCATTCGTGCTTCGCTGTGAAACCGATCTGCAAAATCGCGTTGTGCCAGTAGATGCGGCGACATGACTTTGAGTGCAACGGGGCGGCCAAAAGACTCTTGTACCGCCAAATATACCGTCGCCATCCCGCCCTGTCCCAAGATGCGCACCATCTCATAGGATGGGATATTCGGGAGCTGCGTTTGTTCATCCATGAGCCATGATCCTGCTTGTATCACTTGAATTTCAGGATTGACTACTGAACAAAATCTCAGACCAGCAGCCAATCTCACATGCTGTGAAATATGCCACAACTCAGCAGACTCTGGATACTTTTGTTCTTCAAAAACCAAGAGAATTGATTAAGACAACTTAGCACGATGGCGACGTCTGGCCTGCTGCAACAACCCCTCATCATGCGTACCATGTGGCATCGGCAACGCTTGATGCCCGTGCTGTTGACGCAACACCTGACGCTGCTGATCTAGCCGACTCAAACAATGATCTAAGGTTTTACCGATCTGTGCATGTGTGCGAATCGCCGAGATTTTTGGCCAAGTGGCGCGCTCCCCTTCTTTCATCAGGCGTTGGAATAGCTTGCGCTTGGGGTCTTGCAACATATAAGTATAATGCCGCAGGCTATAGTCCCCGACGATATTCACATCACCATAATATCGCTGACCAATAATCCCGTAGCCATGATCAAGTAGCCGCCGAATTGGGGCAGCGCGTCCCATCCGCTCACGGGTAAAATCCATCACGCCCATCGCCAGCATCTGTGCCTGCTTCCGCGCAACGCGGGCTGGCCAACTCATTACATCGGTTCTAAATCGCTCATGATCACTCTTCATAAACGGCACGATATGCGGATTTACCTGGCATGCAATCGTGTAGTTCACATTGTACAAACGTGCTAATCGCTCACGTGGGAAATCACTACGCACACTGCCATCCACCCAGCGGGTCGAAGGCATATATGGCTTATAGCTACCATCCAAGCGTTTGGCAGTCAGCTTGACTGGCGGAAATAACACAGGCACAGCACAGGATGCCAATGCGGCACTCCACATTAATAAATACGGCGAGGTTAGCTCATTCATTACTCGCGGCTGTTGCTTGCCATCATACGGCGCAATCGCAACATTGATGTGTCTACCCGTTCTGGCAAACGCTTCCTCAAAGGTATATTCGCCCAAATTCATGCGGAGGAAATTTTTAAGCGCTTTAACATCTGCGATGCCACCACCCTGCAAAATTTCGCGCAGCCCCCTAAAATGAAAGGCATGATCATAAAAACCATCGCCGTCATACATCGCCAGCAACTCTTGATCCGTCCGTGTCCCCAACATGCCTGCCATCAGCGAGCCTGCGCTTGACCCCGAAAACACCCTCGGCAATAAGTCTTGATCTTGCAATGCCTTACAAACCCCTGCATGAAACAATCCCAACGTTGCCCCACCCGAAAACATCAACGCAGGCTGTCCATAACTGTGAAAAGTATCCTCAAAGAATCGGTATTTAGCCTCTAATGGCAAAAAATCCAGTGGTTGATCACACAAATAATCCAAACACTGGCAAACTTGATCAATATACTCCTCAATCAAGCGCTTTGTGCCGATATGCGCCACACCATACAATAGCGGGTGGCCAATATTGCCAATATCGTGATACAGCCCTTCGCGCAACGAACGCACCAACTCCTGATCTCGATGCTCACGTCGATAACGGCGTAAAGTGGTTAAACGCTCAGCGATCAAAGATGAATCATAAAACTCTGAGCTATTGTCTTGCTTCCAATGACTCATGCCCGTTTGATCATCAAGCGCAATCGCAATCTCCTGCCACTCCGCATAAGATTGCGCATAAGACAAGGATTTTTCTAGCTGTCGAATCTGCCGACTATTATTTCTGCTCATGGTGCATCCTCTATCATGACACCATGCTAGCGCATGGCTCTCCTCACTGTACCTGAGGTCAGTCAACTCTGTGTTGACCACAAATGACACTTTGCTGCAAATTTGATTATTCAGAATGCCAAAAAAATCGGCATACTTCATGCGACTTCTCGCAGGAATCCCGTAATTTTATGCATACTATTTCACTGTCTCCTGAGCTACTCCAGTCGCTTGAAAAACTGATCAAGCAGGCTCAATACGCGCTACCTGCTGTGCCAGAACCGCCTGATTTTAGTGCGCCTGCCTTGGTTTGGCAGCAACAACAACTACACGCCGTCCATTCCCCTACTACCATTCATCTCGATGACCTGATCGGTATTGATCGACAAAAAAAACTCATCCGACAAAATACACAACAATTCTTAGCCAATCTGCCCGCCAATAATGTCCTACTGACAGGTGCGCGTGGGACAGGTAAATCCTCGCTGGTTCGTGCGCTCCTGACCGATTTTGCCGAAGAAGGCTTACGGGTGATTGAGGTCGCACGTGATGACTTGGTTGATCTGCCCAAAATTCGACAACTGATTCAAGGCCGTTCCGAAAAATTCATTGTGTACTGCGATGACCTGTCATTTGGCGCAGAAGATCACAGCTACCGCGCCCTGAAAAGTGCACTGGATGGGTCAATGCAATCAGGAGGCGACAATTTGTTGATCTATGCCACCAGTAACCGTCGGCATTTACTGCCTGAGTTTACGCATGAAAACGACCATGCGGCGACTGCCCAAGAGATTCATCCGCAAGAAGCCGTTGAAGAAAAAGTCTCCCTCTCTGATCGTTTTGGACTATGGCTGTCTTTTTATGCTATGGATCAGGCCACCTATTTAGAGATTGTGGCTGATGGCTTACGCAAAGCCAAGTTACCTTGGACAGACTTAGCGCGCACCGAAGCACTGCGCTGGGCGGGTACACGCGGACAACGTTCGGGACGATCCGCCGCCCAATTTGTACGACATTGGGTGGGCATGCAGTGCCTACAAGCACGGCAACAAGGAGACTGAACATGCGCGGCCTTTATCCAGTGATTGCAGCCTATCAGGATGGTTTTTTGCAAGTCAGTCCGCTGCATCGACTCTATTATGCTGAATACGGCAATCCCAACGGCATACCTGTGGTTTTCCTACACGGCGGCCCTGGCGGTGGATTACAGCCGAACTATGCACGGTATTTTGATCCCCAAAAATGGCGCATTGTGCTATTCGATCAACGCGGGTGTGGTCGTAGCACCCCATTTGCAGAACTACGTGACAACACGACGTGGGACTTGGTCGCCGACATTGAAGCACTTCGACACCACCTAAAAATTCAACGCTGGGCAGTGTTTGGTGGCTCTTGGGGCTCCACCCTTGCACTGGCGTATGGGATTCGACATCCCGCGTGTTGTACGGGGTTTTTCTTGCGTGGGATTTTTTTATTACGCAAAAAAGAAATCGATTGGTTCTATCAGTCTGGCTGCTCCAAGCTATTCCCAGAAGCATGGGCAGATTACCTCGCCGTGATCCCCATCGAAGAGCAAGATGATCTCGTCCACGCGTATTTTAAACGTCTGAACAGTCCTGACCCACTGATTCGCCAAGCCGCCGCCAAAGCATGGTCAACATGGGAAGGCTCAACATCCAAGCTGATCCCTGACCCACAGATGATTGCACAGTATGGTGCTGATCATTTTGCCGAAGCTTTTGCACGGATCGAATGCCACTATTTTGTCAATCGCGGCTTCTTTCCAACGGATCAGTATTTGCTTGAGCATATTGCGGCGCTACGACACATCCCGTGCACCATCGTCCATGGCCGATATGATGTTGTCTGTCCCGTCGAAAATGCTTGGGAGCTTCATCAAGCATGGCCTGAGGCAACCCTCCGGATTATCGCCGATGCAGGACATGCGCTGTCTGAAACAGGCATCACGGATGCCTTGATCCGTGCAACCGATGCCTTTAATCTTTGAATGACACAGGCAACTGTACCCGCACTAACTGCCAGCCAAGACCACTGCGCTGCAAGTACAAGCCAATCTCATAATGCTGATCAGGATTGAGTCGAATTTTAAACTGATTCAATCCTGTGTAGCCAAACTTTGGGCTAGCTTTTTCATCTGCCAATGGGCTATCTGTGCTATTCGCATGTGGCAAATGCTCAGTAGGCTCAGACATATCAGCAGTTGGCGCGTTCCAGTTTTTCCATGCTTGCTGACCTGCAATCAACTGCGACAAGCCCGCAGGACTGACCAGCTGATCAACTGCCATATCCAGCATTTTGTCAGTCGCCAAGCCTGCCAGATGGACAGTCATACTGTTTTTGCCCAAGGCTTGAACCAGACTGCTTTGCGTGGGCTGAAGCTGCTGTTTCAGGTCGGATCGCACTGCGTCAAAATCAATATAACGTGCCATTTTGGCCTGATCATTGTTCTCAATTGCTTGCTGTATCTGATAAGCCACCCAATAAGGCTGCACATAAACCGCCGCAATCAGAATCATCAGCAACAACAGTAATTTTTTCATGCCAACCTACTCAACTTTTGCCCAAAATAGTGCTGCACAACCGACTTGGATCACATCAAACTGCTCAAATCGCGCAGCCAAAATATCCTGCAAGTCCTCTAAGCTATCGTTTTGATTGTGAAAGATCCCTTGATGGTTATACAGCGCCATGAGACCCTTGGCGGGTAATGAGCGCGGTACATTTTCACCTTGTAGTAAGGTGCTCCCAAAAATCACACCACCCGATTGCATCTGTGCAATCACATGATCCAGAATTACTGATTTTTTATAGAGATCGCCAACCACGCAATGTAAAACATAATTAATCGCTGCTGATTTAAATTTTGCTTCTGGCAAATCCAACGGCTGCAAGACATTGCGCTGATAAACAGTGGTTGGGCGTTTGAGCCGTGCCTGCGTATGGCGCAAAGCATGCAGATTAAGATCCACCAAGGCCAAACGCTGCGGCTTCGGTTGGGGCGTATATTTGAGAAAAAAACCCGTCCCAACCCCAATCTCCAAATGCTCAGCACTCAAATGCGTGCGATACAATTGCAACAGTCGATGCGTTGGACAGCGCCAAATCAGATAGTTAGACACCCCCAGTACCGCAGCATCATAAAACCATAATGTGCGTTGAGTGTAGACGGCCTGCCCTGCTACAACGGCGCGATCCAGCGTGGACTCAGACCTAACCTGCTGAAAAAATTTATAAAAACTTAGCATCAATGCGTGGCCTCAAGAATCATTCATCATGACAAGATGCGGGCTGCCTGCCAAATGCCTATTGTGGCGGGGGCAAAAATCGCTCCGCCAACAATCGACCATCTGTATGCTCCACAAAGCCTTCGGGCAAAAATGCAGCCAACCGATCCACATCCCCTGCATCATAATCTAGCGCAGGTCGCTCAATCGGTCGGTTTTGTACGACCACCGAGATATTATAACCATAGGTCATGACCTTCGCGTCACGACAATTGATCCCCGCAAAGGCCAATTGATACAGTAATAATCCCGCATTCCATAAAGTCAAATGCCCACCCACAATCTCATGTTTGAGCGGCGGAACACTGATCGCAAGCCAACCATTCGGCTTGCAATCCTGCATCAAACGCTGAATAAACGCACCTGAATCTGGTTGATGCTCCAGCACATGACTTGCCCATACCACATCATATTGTTGTGGCAACTGCATCTGCATGTAGTCCGCATAAATGATCTGACGCTTGGCCAGCGCCTCCTGTCGTTGTTGGTAATAAACCGAGCGACCAAAATCCACACAAGTTACATGATGACCTGCTGCCTCAAAAACATCTGCATGCTCGCCACCGCCACTGCCGACATCCAGCACTTGGCAGGGTTGCGGCAACTCGGACAACACCGCATACAAGCCTGCCGCCGCACGAATCGGGCGCAATTCAGTTGGCACGGTGCGCATCACTCGCACCGTTGAGCGCTGATGCTCCCAATGCATTTTGCGTGTGGAATCTTGTTTGAGCAATTGTTCAACCCAAGGCTCAGCCTGTTCATACGCGTGTGCCCGAATCAAGGCATTGGTCACATCGGCTAATTGAGACAGTGTATATTTTTGGGTAGCAAGGATTTTTTGTGACAGCGTCAACACCCGACCGTGATCTTTTAATGAGGCCAATCCCGACAGCAGCATCAATGCATCGTTGATCAGATCGACTGTCAATTGCGCTGGTACATCACTACTGGCTGTTTGCCAGTAACGCTTGGCCAAATCAGGCTGTTGCTGTTGCCGATAGGCACGGCCCATCAGCATTTGCACTTGCCAACTGGCGGGTTGGCTGGCTAGCAGAGCCAATACTTGAGCTGGTTGTTGTTGATTCAAATAGAATTTTGCTAGACTTAAGTATCCCACTGCACTCAGCAGCTCTTGCTGAGCCAATTGTTGCAGCCGTTCAACTGCGTTTTTCTGTGTTTTCTCAGTGAGTAAGCCTGCCAAAGCATGACGCTCAGTCCATTTCGAATGAGATGACAAGGAGCGTTGACTGATCTTCCATAACTCTGATGAGAGTTCTAAGGTGAGCGCACACTGATACAATGGCTCTTGTAACGTTTGATGCGTAAAGTGAGCAACCAGCCTTTTGACTAACCACACAATCACCTCACGCTGCTGCGGGGTCATTCGAGGATCAAAATAGACTTGTTTTAAATAGATCAGATCAGCCAGTAGTGTTTTAGGAATTTCCGCTGTTGACTCTGCAAGGGTACAACACAATTGACTCACGACATCATCAAAACGTTGAATAGAAACTCGCTTTACCTTTTGTTCATTCGACATTTTTTCTGCAACATCTGTTCGCTCTAACTCAATCAAATCAGCTCTCCTGCTTGCTCCTCTAACGCCGTAGCCCAAGGTCGGGCAAATTTATCAGCCTAATACACGGGATGTCGCATGTCGAATATTCTGACATTTTGAAGCAAAGTTTATGTAATTTTTTATTGAAAGCTATCGTTCTGCGATTGTCGATGAAAGACCTATCTTGGCTGTACGCGACATACATACCCAGATAGATCTTCGGTGCTCAACAAGGATTAAGCAAACGGATGGCGTAACACAATCGTTTGGTCACGATCAGGGCCAGTTGAAATAATATCAATCGGACATCCCACCAACTCTGCAATACGCTGGATATACAGTTGCGCATTGTGTGGCAAGGCACTGATCGCGGTTGCACCAATCGTTGACTCTGACCAACCTGCTAACGTCTCATAGACAGGGGTGACATTTTCAAATGCAACCGCATCACTTGAACCATGACAACCATTGCCATCAGTATGTTCATAACTGGTACAAATACGAATCTCATCTAAACCATCCAGCACATCCAATTTGGTGAGACAAATGCCACTGATGGAGTTGATTTCGACAGCACGACGCAAGGCCACCGCATCAAACCAACCACACCGACGCTGACGACCTGTCGTAGCACCAAACTCATGGCCTTTGACACCTAAATGCTTGCCAATATCTGAGCCTGTATCATTGGCTGCATCATATGGCAACTCCGTAGGAAATGGACCACTGCCCACCCGAGTGGTGTATGCCTTGGTGATCCCCAAGACATAATCCAAGTACAAAGGACCAACCCCTGAACCAGTACTCACGCCACCTGCAGTGGTATTACTGCTGGTCACGAACGGATATGTGCCATGATCAATATCCAGCAGTGAACCCTGTGCCCCTTCAAACATCAGATTATCACCTGCACGGCGATGATCATGCAGCAATCCAGTCACATCACAGACCAGCGGACGCAACTCCTCTGCCCAAATCTTAGTTTGTGCCAGCACTGCATCGATATCCACTGCTTCGACGTGATAATACTCAGTCAAACGGAAGTTGTGATATTCAATCACGTCACGTACGCGCTGCTCAAACGATGCGCCACCACGAATCAACTCCGCTAGACGCAAGCCACGACGCGCGACTTTGTCTTCATAAGCAGGACCAATGCCACGACCTGTTGTGCCAATTTTCGCATTGCCGCGTTTAATCTCACGCGCCTGATCCAACGCCACATGACACGGCAAGATTAACGGGCAATTGGGCGAAATCCGCAGCCGCTCGCGGACAGGCACTCCTTTTTGCTCTAGCGTTTTCATTTCTTTGAGTAACGCATCTGGTGCAAGCACCACGCCGTTACCAATCAAACACTGCACGCCTTCACGCAAAATTCCTGATGGAATGAGATGCAAAATGGTTTTTTCGCCACCCACCACCAGCGTATGACCAGCATTATGGCCACCTTGATAACGCACCACAGCGGCGGCTTGTTCAGTCAGCAAATCTACGATTTTGCCTTTGCCTTCATCGCCCCATTGCGTGCCGAGCACGACGACATTTTTGCCCATAGCGGTTTTCATTCCCCGTTTAAATCGCATCCAGTGGCAAGATTTGCCAGCCTTCTGCCTGTTGCATCATTCGATGAGTGACGTTTGACTGTTGAATCTCATGCGCATCCAGTGACTGAATCACTACCTGCCCAGCCGCTCGTGCCTGTGCTATGGCGGCTAACAAGGCAGGATCGCGACCCGCTGGCGCAGCAACGACGGTCGCTGCTGTGGGTCTGGCCTGACGCCCAATCAATGCATACAGATCACAACTAAAACCAGTCGCTGGACGTGTCCGCCCAAACGCTGTACCAATCCCGTTGTAACGCCCGCCCTGCGCCAATGGCACAGCACGATTGGCCGTATACGCCGCAAACACCAAGCCCGTATGATAGTGATAGCCACGCACTTCTGCGGCATCCACACTAAGCTGCACTTGTGGCCAGTAAGTCTGTAAATAGTGTCGCGTCTGGGTCAGATCAGCAATCGCCTGCATTAATGTTGGAGACTGGCGTGCCTGATTTGAGAGCGCAGCCGTCAATGCATCCATGTCGTGCCCAGCTCGTGCCAAGGCTAAAAAATCAGCACCCATTTGGATCTGTTGGCTATAATCAACCAGCTCAGGAATCGCCTTACGTTGATACAAGTCAAATAGCTGTTGCTCTTGCTCGTCCGACAAATTTGCCAATAACGCCAACTCACGAAAAATCGCCACATGCCCCAAATCCACATGTAGCTCAGTACGTGCTGCAACTGAGAGTACCGTGAGCATGGTCTCAAGCATTTCGAGATCCGCTGCTAAAGCATCAGACCCAAACAACTCAGCACCCAACTGTAGCGGCGTGCGGGACGCAGATAAGCCCTGTGGATGGGTATGTAACACCGTAGCGGCATAACAATAGCGCGCAATCCCATCAATCGGACGGACATGCGCGTCAATACGTGCCACCTGTGGAGTCATATCCGCACGCACACCCAGCAGGCGACCCGAAATTTGATCAATCAGCTTAAAAGTCTGTAGATCCAAATCACTATTGTCTGCAATCAGCAAGGATTCGACATACTCAATCAATGGGGTATAGATCAGCTCATACCCACGCACCACGAGGGTGTCGAGCAATTGACGACGCAACTGCTCCAATACTTGTGCCTGTTCTGGCAATACATCAGCTACCCCATCGGGCAGTAACCAAGTCTCTGCAACTGGCATCTTGATCTACCTAAAGCCACTGCGCCAGTCTGATCCGACGGCGATCCGTGCAAAAACTGCACAAAAAAAATCGGGGAGCCCCCGAATGCGCTTAAGTCTAGCATGGCTTGCCGTACTGTGCATCCTGCAAAACGCATGCGTACTCACCGAATAACGCTTGTCTGGCGGGCTTGTGATGTTTAGTCTGATGCCATCTGATTGTATTACGATGTTACAGGTTTGCTATGTCGATTCATCCCACCCCTACCGAAAACATTCGCAACGTCCTTGGCGAGCGCTTGGCCAGTTGCTGCTTTGATCCATTGACTGGCTACTATCGAGATGGTTTTTGCCATACAGGCGCACATGACTTGGGTCAACACACCGTCTGCGTACAAATGACCACTGCATTCTTGAATTTTTCACAACAAGTCGGCAATGACTTGATCACCCCGCTGCCGCAATTTGGCTTTCCTGGCCTAAAACCTGGTGATTTTTGGTGTGTCTGTGTCACCCGCTGGAAGCAAGCGCTTGATGCAGGCTATGCCGCTCCGATTAAACTAGCAGCTTGCCATGAGGCCGCGTTGCAATATGTCACGCTTGAAGAGTTACGCCGTTATGCCATCTAGTTTGCAGCTCTCCCAGCGCCGTCTAATCCTCGCCTCAACGTCGGTGACACGGCGTGAACTACTGACTCGACTGGGTTTAGCCTTTGAATGTATCGCACCTGAAGTCGATGAAGTACCTCTGCCGCACGAATCGCCCGCTCAACTGGCCTATCGCCTATCAGTTGAAAAAGCTGCTGCGGTCGCAAAACAATATCCTGATGCGTGGGTGATTGGATCAGATCAAGTTGCGGTGTTGCTTGATCAGCAGGCGATACAGCAAGGACAGCCAATTGGCAAACCACTTACGACAGAGCGGGCGATTCAGCAGTTACAGCAAGCCTCTGGCCGAACACTACGGTTTGGTACGGGAGTCAGTCTGCAATGCGCCGCCCAAGGCTATGTCGACACGGCATTGATTCCATTTGAAGTGACCTTTCGGACACT
>JAYXXU010000309.1:0-4772 GCA_036019135.1 Pseudomonadota bacterium
TTTCGCAAGAGGTCTAATAAATAAGAGACATTTTGGTTTTGTTTTTGGCAAAGATAACGGCTCTGAATATGGGTTTTGTATTGAGTTTTTTGGCTTGAATAAGGTGGACTGTAGGATTGGCTTGCGCCGAAAGTCAGCACCAGTTGAGAGTGAGAATGATAGCAAATTTAAATTTTTAAGAAGTCATTTGACCCAAAAACTAAGTTACTCAACTAATGATAGAAGCCCATGGTGGCCTGCTTGGAAAAATTTTCAGTACAAAGATTGGGAGCTTGATCCAAGTCCGTGGATTGCAATTGAAACAGGAGAGATGGCTACACTGTTGATTGCTGAAGCAGAGCAGCTTTTTCATCTTTTGGATGAAAGCGGTAAGACAGATTTGTTAACGGTTGACTGACCCCACCCCAACCTGTCCCTGCACTTTCTGCCACTCCACCAACTCAAACTGCCCATCGTGATGCTCCACCATCGCGGTCAGGCTTTCGACCCAATCGCCATCATTGAGATACAGGACGCCATCGATTTCACGCATCGCCGCATGATGGATATGTCCACACAACACCGCATCCATGCCGCGTTTTTTGGCTTCTTTAGCTACAGCCTCCTCAAAATCAGCAATAAACTGTACAGCTTTTTTGACTCTATATTTCAAGTAGCTGGACAACGACCAGTAGGGCAGACCAATGCGTGACCGCACCCGATTCAAATGACTGTTGATCACCAAGACTGACTCATAGGCCAAGTCACCAATATGGGTAATCCAACGCGCGTGCTGCACCACACCATCGAAATAATCACCATGTGTCAGCCATAGTCGCTTGCCATCGGCGGTGCGATGGACATAGTCTTCGATCACCTCAATGCCGCCAAAACTCATCCCAAAAAACTTACGTGCAAACTCATCGTGATTGCCCGGAATATAAATCACCTTCGTGCCTTTACGGACTTTACGCAGGATTTTTTGGATTACATCATTATGGGCTTGTGGCCAGTACCAGCGGGATTTGAGCTGCCAGCCATCAACGATATCGCCGACCAGAAATAAATAATCACTGTCATGATATTTGAGGAATTCAAGCAGTGCATCAGCTTTGCAGCCACTTGAGCCCAGATGAATATCCGATAAAAAAATACTGCGTAGCTGCCGAACTTCAGGTTGTTGTAAAAGTAACTGTTGAGAAGTCATGGTCATACAATACCGTGCAAAATGCTCAAGCGCACTGTAGAGGTTGTGCATGACTGTTTTATGGCAGTCTGATATCCACTAGGATAGGGACTTTGGATTTGGAGTGTGATGATGCCTGCGATTGTTCGGCATATTTTGGTTAAAGATCGGGAGCTTGCGGCACAACTGTAACAACAGCTTGGGGCGGGTGTGGACTTTGCACGGCTTGCCAAACAACACTCAACCTGTCCATCCGCCAAAAAAGGTGGCGAGTTAGGCGAAGTACGCCAAGGTCAATTGGTCAGACCAATTGATCGGGCGGTATTTCAAGGACCTGAACATCAGATTCAAGGTCCGATCAAAAGTCAGTTTGGTTGGCACTTGGTGCAGGTCAAGTTTCGGTATTAAGTGACAGGTTATTGTGCTGTTGTCGGCAGCGGTGTGGCTTGGGGTGCTGCAACGCTGGGTTGCCCTTCCTGTCGCTCCGTGCCATCAGGATTGAGGTTGTAGCGTGAACCCAGCGAACGCATGATGGTTTGGGCATCAAATTGGGTCTGTTGCTTGGATTTGGTTTTACTCACGGCAATAGTGTAGTTGACCTGTACACGGTCGTTCCAATCCCAATCACTAAAATATGGACTGTGGAAGCGATCATGTAGCAACCAGCCGCCGCCATAATAGCTGTGATATGGGCTATACGGCTGATAATAGCCTGAGCCTGCATAGACGCTGAGCCCCATGTTCCAAGGCCGCTGAGCGGGGACGACACGGCTCGATGATGGGTCTTCAACCACATTAAAGTAGCGATAGCCATGTTTTAAAGTTACTCGCGCGGCTTGAACCAGAGCGATTTGTTCGGCTTCACTTTGGCGAGTATAGCCGTTGCCGACATAGCGAATCCGATACAATTGATCATTGAGTTGGAACTGATCAAACTGACCCAAAGACGAAAAAGAACGCGGCTGCATACTGGTACAACCTGCCAGCAGCAGGGCAGACAAGCTCAAAACCAGCAACTGACGTTTCATGATGAGTAACCGCAATATATGGCTAAAGAATCTTTAGTATAAAAAAAATATACCGCTCGGTTGTATCACAAGCGTTGAAACTATCTGCACAATGTGTAGACAGTTTTAACGCATGGTGGTGATGCAGTATCAAAAACGACTATTTGGCTGCTGTAAAAAATCCAGTTCTTCGGCGCTAGACTCCCGTCCGAGGATAGCGTTGCGATGTGGATAGCGCCCGAATCGATCAATAATCACTTTATGTTTGATTTCAAAGTCTAGATTATGGGCAATCCCCAGTGCTGTAAAGAGCTGGAGCGCCTGTTGGTGAATCCATCGTGATTCGCTATGCATGTACGGCATATACATAAACACGCGGTATTCAGGTGTGAGCAGTTGGTCAGCACCTTGGGCGATGGCTTCTTGTGCCAATACCAGTGCAACAGAATCGCCTGCAAACTGCTGTGGCTGTCCCCGAAATAAATTGCGCGCAAATTGATCCAGCACGATGATCTCGGCTAAACGCCCTTGAGCCGTTGATCGCCAGTCCATCAGCTCCCCTGTAATAGCCTGCTGGTAAGTCGCTAAAAACTGCGTGCGGATGGCATGATCAAAAGCGGGGTCTTTGCCAAACCAGTCTTGCGCGCCATGTTGTTGAAACCAAAACTCTAAGACTGCTTGTGCAGACGGTGGTGTGATCGGCTGAGTGGTGATTGAATCTTGCATTGGTTGCCCCAAGTCTAATCTAAGGCTCAAGCATAAAGACTGTGGGGCAATGTATTGTTGTGCTGCTGTTGCGATTGGTTGGAGTCTCACAGCTACAAAATCCAATCGTGTTTTGCTGCGCTCTGCGGGATGATACATGGTGGTTTTGCCAAATTTTTGTTTTTTCGTCATGATCTGCGCACAGATCAGTGAGTGTGATATATGAATAGTCCAATATCGACGGCCATGCCGATGCCTGCTTGGTTGCAGCCGCATCTGTTACAAGGAATGCGACGGGGCATTGAGCGTGAGACGCTTCGGATGCAATCGGACGGGTATATCGCCAAAACACCACATCCTCGCGCGTTAGGCGCTGCGTTGACGCACCCACATATTACGACTGACTATTCTGAAGCACTGTTGGAATTGATTACACCGCCTAAAGAGAGCCCACAGGCTGTGCTAGCGTTTCTCAGGGATTTACATGCCGTTGTGCAGCAGCATTTGCCTGCGGGGGAGACATTGTGGCCGCTGTCGATGCCGTGCTTGCTAGATCAAGATGAGCAAAGTATTCCGCTGGCACAATATGGCACATCGAATATCGGGCAATTTAAAACACTGTATCGGCATGGTTTAGGTTTGCGTTATGGCCGCCGTATGCAGACGATTGCAGGGTTACATTATAATTTATCGTTTTCGCCTGAGTTTTTTGCGGCATGGCAAGCCAGTGAGGCGGACGCACAAGATATGCCTGCACAGCGCTTTATTAATCAGCGTTATTTGGGGTTGATTCGTAATTTTATTCGTTTAACACCGTTAGTGATCTATTTGTTGGGAGCGAGTCCTGCGGTGTGCGCGTGCTTTTTGACGGGTCGTGCACATCATTTACAGCCGTTGATGAAAGGGACGTTACACTTGCCACACGCGACGGGGTTACGCATGGGCAAATTGGGCTATCAAAATACCGCACAGCGCCAGTTGGGGATTCACTATAACGATCTAGCGGGTTATGTCGCTGGTGTACGTCAGGCAATTGCGACACCGTATCCCGCCTTTGCTGCATTGGGATTGGATGATGCAGCAGGGCAGCCATTGCAAGTCAATGATCATGTATTACAGATCGAAAATGAATATTACAGTATGGTACGTCCCAAGCAGGTTGCTGAGGCAGGCGAGTCACCTGCACAGGCGCTCGAGCGACGTGGCATTGGCTATGTGGAATTACGTGCGGTGGATGTTGATCCGTATAGTGATGTGGGGATTAGTCTGGAGACGGCCTGTTTCTTAGAGGTATTGGCGTTAAGTGCGCTATTGATGCCCAGTCCTGCGCTGTATTTTGGCGAAGAAGAGCGCATCGCGCGTAATCAATCCCGTGTGGTGGATGCAGGTCGCCAAGCCGATCTCATGTTTGAGCTGGCGGATGGTGAGGTGCGGTTTGTCGATTGGGCGGCACAGCAGTTAAACAGTATGCAATCGGCTGCCGAGTGGTTGGATCAGGCGCATGGTGGACAGGCATACCGTGATGCATTGGCCGTGATGCAAAACCGTCTTAAGGATGCGACACAGACGTTATCTGCACGTATCTTGGCGGATACATTGCAGGCTGGTGGCAGTTGGCGTTTTGGTTATGGATTGGCGGTTGAGCATGCAGCAGCACTGTTGCAATATCCAGTGCCCGATGCCTTGTCCCAGCAGTTTGAGGTGATGGCAGATGCTTCGCTGATTCAGCAGCAGGCCATTGAGCAAGCTGATCAGGTGAGCTTTGCGACATATTTACAATCGTATCGACAGCATACTCAGACTGACATGCGGTCAATGGAAGAGGTTTCTCCGTGATGAATTTGAACTATCGTGTGGTCAGTTTTGGCTTGTTTTTGGCTGCGGTTGCGGGCATG
>JAYXXU010000310.1:0-18161 GCA_036019135.1 Pseudomonadota bacterium
GCTGCAAAAAATCCACGTTATTCGGCAGCCAAGGTGCTTCGCTGCGTACGGTTTCTTGATAACGTTGCACTGCCGCAATGGTCGCACTGTCCTCAAATGCCATCGGCAAGCGCACGATGCGTGAGGGCACTTTCAGCGCTGAGACATCAGGCAAGCCTTGCTCTAAAACGAGTAACTGCTCGACCAAATCTGCTTGGCTGATCTGGCTTGGCACATAACGCACTTGTAGCGAGCGCACACCCGCCGCCAGCTCTGCCACACCCGCGATATTTGCTGCCTCAATCGCTTGCATCATCACATGCACCCGCAAACGCAAGGCCAAATCCAGCACGTTTTCGCCGTACTCCAACAACAAATACGCATCACCTGCTTGACGATAGACCGTGCGTGGGCGCTGTGTCGTGGCAGGCAAATCCGCCAACATCGTGGCAGACAGCCAATCCCGTGGCTGTAAGACCATCGGTTGGGCGGACAGATCAACAGCCTGTACGTGCTGCTGCTTGATTAGTGCAGTTTGCGCCTGCTCTAGCGCATTGGCTTGCGTAATACTCAGCGGATAAAACTCAACCTGATCACCTGCTTTTAACTGACCGACTTTCCAGAGTTCCGCAATCGGCACCGTCACAGGACAAACAAACCCACCCAGACTAGGGCCATCTTTGCCCAAAATCACAGGAAAATCGCCAGTAAAATTAATCGCGCCGATCGCATATTCACAGTCATGCACGTTGGAGGGATGCAAGCCCGCCTCGCCACCACTTTCACGCGTCCAACGTGGCTTAGGGCCGACCAAACGCACACCCAAGCGGTTGGAGTTGTAATGCACCTGCCATGTCGCGGCAAAAAACTCATCCAGATACGCAGGATCAAAGAAGTCAGGCGCACCATGCGGCCCATACACCACCCCAATCCGCCACACAGCAGGATATTGCGGGATCAGCGCTGTCGGCAAGGCTTGTGGTACAGCAATCGGCGCAGGTGTGGTACACGCAGCCAAATCTGGCTGTGAAATCGGCAGCATGTCACTGGTGCGTAGCGTACGCCCTGCATGCCCACCAAACTGCCCCAGCACAAAGGTCGAACGACTGCCCAAATACTCTGGCACATCCAAGCCACCGCGTACCGCCAAATAGCTACGACAGCCCGACTGCGCCCGTCCCAGCACCAGTGTTTGGCCTGCTTGCACTATAATCGGCTGCCAATATGGCACAGGCTGACTATCTAGCGTGGCGGGGCAGTCTGCACCCGTCAATGCAATCACCGCATCCACATGAAAGCGCAAACTTGGTCCAATCAACGTCATCTCTAGCCCTGCAGCACTGGCATGATTACCAACGATTTGATTGGCCAACCGAAAGGCCAAATCATCCATCGCACCAGATGGTGGCACACCAATCGCCCAATAGCCCAAACGCGCTGGATAATCCTGCACAGTGGTATAGCTACCACCATCCAACACCTCGATCATCGCAGGCTGATACACAAAATGATCCAGCAGACGTGTCCACACCTCGCCCCGTGCAAAACGTGGATCCGCAACTACATGCCGCACATAATCCAGATTGGTCACAATCCCATGCAAACGCGTCTCAGCCAACGCCTGCCGCAACTTAATAATCGCAGCGGCACGATCTTCAGCATGCACGATCAACTTGGCAATCATCGGATCATAAAATGCCGACACCGCAGTTCCTGTACTGACCCAACCGTCGACCCGAACACCTTCTGGAAAATACACCTCCGTCAGCGTGCCTGAATTGGGCTGAAAATTGCGGGCAGGATCTTCGGCATAAATCCGCACCTCAATCGCCGCACCTTGTGGTGCTTGACGCAAGCGCTGCCAATCTAGTGGATCACCTGCCGCGACCTTGAGCATGCACTCAATCAAATCTAAACCTGTTACCATTTCAGTGACAGGATGCTCCACCTGCAAGCGGGTATTCACCTCCAAAAAATAAAACGCATCACGTACCGCATCATAAATAAACTCAACCGTCCCTGCACTGCGGTAATTGACTGACTGCCCCAACGCTACCGCTGCGGCATGTAGCCGCTCGCGAGTGGCTTGTGGCAGATTTGGGGCTGGGGTTTCTTCGACCACTTTTTGGTTGCGGCGCTGTAAAGAACAATCCCGCTCACCTAGTGCGACCACATTGCCCTGACCATCACCAAAAATCTGCACCTCGACATGCCGTGCTTGGTCAATAAATCGCTCCAAAAAAGCCCCAGAATCCTTAAAAAACTGTTCGCCCATGCGTTTGATCGTATCGTAAGCATCACGCAGACTCTGTGCATCATCACAACGACTTAGCCCAATTCCACCACCGCCTGCCGTGCTTTTGAGCATCACGGGATACCCAATCTGCTCAGCCGCCGCCAATGCCTGCTCCAGCGACTCCAACAAGCCCGTACCAGAAGTCATCGGCACGTTAGCTGCACTGGCCAACTCACGCGCTCGGTGTTTCAGCCCAAAATCCCGAATCTGCTGTGGCGTCGGGCCCATAAAAGCAATCCCAGCCGCCTCACAGGCTTCAGCGAACTCAGCGCTTTCAGACAAAAACCCATAACCTGGGTAAATGGCCTGTGCACCCGTCTGCTGTGCCGCCGCCTACATTTTATCAATCCTTAAATAACTATCTGCGGCCTTTTCGCCGCCCAATGCTACCGCCACATCCGCATCTTGCACATGCTGTGCCTCACGATCAGGTTCGGAATACACCGCGACACTGCGAACCCCAAGTTTTTTCAGCGTGCGAATCGTCCGCACTGCAATTTCGCCTCGATTGGCGATCAATACCGTATCAAACATAACTGTCCCCAAATGATTAAACTGAAGTCGTGTTTTTTGACTTTAAATCCGCAATATAGGCACGCCAGCCGCCAAACTGACTGATATCTGTCGCACTGTCCAACGCATACGGCTCACAAATAAAGCCTTTAACCCAACGACCATCGGCCAGCTCTAGATTGCCAATCCCCAGCGGCGTGGGAATCTCTGCCACGAACTCACCAAAACGCGCCAGTGGGACATCCCATAGCTCAACAATCAAAGACTGCCCCGCTTGTGCCACCCGTACCAAACCTGGTTTGGGTGGTACAGTTCCAGCCAAGGCATACAAGCGATAACGAGCCGCCGTCGTGGTCTGCTCCACCAGCACCGCATCGCGCGTGCTCAACTGAAAATTCAACGGCATTCCCGTCAAATGCGCCCCAACCACCGCCACACGTACCGCATCGACACTGACTGGTAACACTGGCTCAGATACCTCGGCCTGCACCGCACCCATCGGTAGCGCCAAGGCTTGCTGCCAACGCTGTCCCAACGCTGCCAGCGCACGGTCATGCCATGCAGGCGCAATAAACGTCACCCCGAAGGGCAAGCCGTCCTCACGCGGTTTAGCAGGCACTGCCAAGGCGGACAAATCGGCCAAATTGGTAAAATTGGTGTACAGCCCAAACTGACTGTTATAAGCGATAGGCTCATCAGCAATCTCAGCCAGTGTGCGAATCGTGGGCGTGGTCGGCACCATCAAGGCATCCACGCCAACCAGCGCCGATTGAATCTGACGTGCCAGATCAGCACGGATATACTCAGCCTGATAGGCTTGCACTGCACTGTACTGTTGACCGCTTTGAATGATCTGCTGCACTACCCCATCCATCTGATCACTGTGCAGCAAGGCTGTTGGAATCGCTGCCGTCCGCTCGGCCACCCACGAGCCTTCATAGAGCTGCTTGGCCAATGCCGCAAATGGCCGAAAATCTAGCGTGACCAGCTCCGCGTCCAAGACCTGTAGCTGTGCCATGGCCTTGGCAAAGGCCATCTCAGCCTTGGCATCCCCACAAAAATCTAAACCATCAGGAATCGCAATCTTCGGCCGCTGTGGCATACCGACAGGTGTATGTCGTGGATGTGGCCGCGAATACGCATCTGTATGATCCACACCGCCTGCCAACCTCGCCACGCTATATGCATCCGCCACCGATAAGGCAAACACCGACACACAATCCAACGTGCGACAGGCAGGCACAACGCCCGTCGTTGATAGCCAACCACGCGTTGGCTTCAGCCCCACAATCTGATTAAAGCCTGCGGGCACACGTCCCGAACCTGCGGTATCCGTACCCAGTGAAAAGGGCACTAGACCGCGTGACACCACACTGGCCGAACCTGCACTAGAACCACCAGCCACATAGGCTGGATCAAACGTATTCGGCACCACACCATACGGGGATCGTGTACCCACCAACCCTGTCGCAAACTGATCCAAGTTGGTCTTGCCAATCACAATCGCCCCCGCTGCACGCAACTTGGCAATCACCGTCGCATCATGTTCGGCCACATAAGCAAAGGCTGGGCAAGCTGCCGTGGTCTGCCAACCTGCCACATCGATATTATCTTTGACCGCAAACGGCACACCATACAATGGTAACTGGCTGATCTCGCCACTGACCTCAGCCAGTCGTGCTGCCAATCGCGTCAATTGATCTTGTAATTGCGCCGCACTACAGAGGCTGATCCAAGCAGGATCTTGGGGGTCTAACTGTTGTAAGAGCTGGGGCAACAAGACGTCAGGCTGTGCCTGTTGTTGCTGGTAGGCGGCTTGCCAATCTGGCAGTGTCCACGCGGTTGGATGCTGTGCGTTCAAGTCTCTCTCCAATCTTGGATACAAGTTAGTATTCAAGATTGCAAAGACAATGCCAGTTTTTATTTAGGCACAGAAAACACCCAAATCATTATATTTAAATAATTTTAATATAAAACTCCCTTTATAACCTTATTCGAATCGCACCAACTTAGCACAATAACTCAGTCGCGCCCCAAGTTTGGGCAATTCGCATGATACAGTCTAGTCGATGACATTACGCCTTTAATACATGTAAAAATAACCGATTCAAGCTTGGCCAGCAGTCTGCATTTGGCTGCCCATCACTGCCTTTAAAATCCTGTAGTCTCAACAACTCCGATTCAATCCAGTGCTGTAAAACAGGCATTGGCGGGCGCATGTCGGCTTCACTGGCTTGGCGCTTAATGGTCAGTAGAGCATCCATTGACGCTTGTACCGCTGGATCATCCAACACTGTGCGCAACACCTCAAACTCAATCGGCGCAATCTGTTGATACCGCTCAAGCCAACGCACCGCTAATAGTGGTCGCAGTACATACAGGTATTTTTTGAGCTTGATCTGATCGCCGCATAAAAACTGCTGATAGTGGGATTGCGCCGAACTGCGATAGTGATAAATCCCACGCGCCACCGAATAATGCTCAGCCAGCCACTCACGCGCCAAGGCTGCAAACTCACCCGACTGCTGATAGATAATCGGCGAATACAGCCACTCCACAATGCTCGGATTACTTTTGGCCATCAGCTTGAGCGCTTTACGCAGATCCCAGCCATTGATATCCAGCTCATCGACAATCGGGTATTCAATCACATCCCGCTGATGCTCAACATTGATGGACAGATACCAATCAGGCGCACGCACATACACAAAACGGCAATCATAATCCGAGTCTGGCGAGTGAAACCCCATGTGCCGCAGGCAAGGCAATCGCAGCATGCGCAGTCGCTTGAATCTGCTGCACCTTGGCACTTTTTGATGCGATAGTTACCTTATGCCCCTGTGCCTGTATTCACAGTCGGCGTCACGCTTTTTTCGGCACACAACACCACCAACAAATTACTAACCAGCGCTGCTTTACGGTCATTGTCTAAGGTCACTGTGCCCTGTGTCTCTAGGCGATTGAGTGCCAACTCCACCATGCCTACAGCACCCTCAACGATCTGGCGACGTGCAGCAACAATCGCCGAAGCCTGCTGCCGCTGGAGCATTGCTTGTGCGATTTCAGGGGCGTATGCCAGATGGCTAATCCGTGCCTCAATCACCCGCACGCCTGCCCGTGCCAGACGCTCATTTAATTCGGCCTCGAGATACTCATTGATCGTGCCTGTACTATCGCGCAGCGTCATACCAACTTCGGCATCCTCATAATCATCATAGGCATATGAGCTGGCCAACTTGCGTACTGCTGCCTCAGACTGGACATGCACAAACAACTCATAACTATCCACATCAAACACGGCCTTGGCGGTATCTTCGACTTGCCAGACCACCACTGCGGCAATCTCAATCGGATTACCATTTTTGTCATTGACTTTGAGCATGTCGCCGTTGAGGTTACGAGCGCGTAGACTGATTTTTTCGGTACTATAAAAAGGATTGACCCAACGCAAGCCACTCTTTTTCATGCTCCCCATGTAAGTGCCCAAAAACGTGGTGATCAATGCTTCATTCGGCGCAATGACCGATAACCCTTTTAAAATCAAAATTGCAAGGATCAACACTGTCATCGCCATTGCATTGAATTGCTGCGCTTGCCAAAACAAAGCAATCGACCAGCCCAAAAGCCCTAATCCAACCAACAAAAACACATACCCACTCATCGAGAACAGCAGTGGCTTTTCGGTAATAGATTGTGCATTCATACTCAAAACTCCCTATTAATTCCAACATTGATTTTGCATATTTTTCGATGATCGGCCAGTGACACAGATCCTGTCTGTTTTGTTTGGTAATTTGAATCAACCGAACACCCCTTGCCCCGCAACCGCAAGCTACACAAACATCAGCAATGTTCCACTTAAAACCGTACCCTCTCAAACAGCAAGCTTGCTATGATCTAATGATGATCAGCGACTCAAGGCGTGCTGGACATGTACCGATCATTATTCAAACACCGTATAGCTTATGCGAATACATTGGTATTGGTGGTATTGACCATACAGTCCGCTTGGGCACAGCGCATGGCGTTAGGCTCAACGCATCAGCATCCTTCGAGCGAAAACAGCCCTGCACCATGGCAAGCATCATATCAATCGCCTCAAGCCCTGTATGAGCAGTACCATCAGCAAGCGGGCTTGTCTCAGCACTCGACCACTCACTATACACATCGCGAATATCCCCACAGTCGTCATCACTCACCGTATGACTCGGCACATCATAGAGCGCCACAATGCGCCTATACACCACAGCGTGGAACGCATGCTCACGCACAATACCAGCATCGGCAGCCGCATCACCAAACCCAGATCAATATCACCTTGCCGAGCATCCATGAACAGCACCACAGCGAGTCGGTGACGGTATTGCCCAGCAGTCAACCCAACCAAACCACCCACTATGAACGCAATACCTATATCATCCATCCACCGCCATGCAGATTCCACCCATAAGAATTGAACCTTGAGATGCAATTGGCTTGAGCCAATACCAGCATCAGCCCCCTTTCATTTTGAATTACTGGCAAAATACCTGTGGCACTTGTCATTTTTGCTTTGGGAATTGGTTATGTCATTGCGTTTGGCCGTCTTGGCGCTCCTCGATCTAAAACCTGCATCGGGTTATAGTCTGTTACGGCGCTTTCAAAATTCGATTGGCTTTTTTTGGCAAACCACCCACCAACAGCTCTATAAAGAGCTGCATAGCCTGCATGCAGAAGGACTATTGGACTGCGAAACCATTGTGCAAAGCACTCGACCAGACAAAAACGTCTATCGACTCAACCCAGCAGGTCAGATTGCTTTGACCGAATTACTCGCAAAACCCGCCAAGCTCCCTCGAATCAAAGACGATTTTCTGGTCAAACTGTTCGCAGGACGGCATTTGCCCACTGATAGCTTGACCCAAGAGTTGAGTGGATTGATTGAACAACATCAGCAACTATTGGCTACCTATCAACAGATTTTAGTCAACCATGGCAACATGCCGATTGAGCATCAGCAGCAATATGCCTATCCGATCCAAACCCTAAAATGGGGGATTCATTTAGAGCAATCATGGCTCGATTGGGCGCAGCAATGCCTGCAAGATCTACAACAGATGTCGAACGCTGATGACAACATGACTCACCAACACACCGATCCATCTGAGTCGCACTGATTTGACATCGGAGTACGATTGCTTTGCACCCTGCAAAAAAAACGGATGCTGATGCATCCGTTTTAATCAATCAGCGCCAATCAATGCTTAGCCACCGATTTTCTTGTACTTGGCACGCTTGGGTCGCGCATCATCGCCCAGCTTAGCTTTACGCCAAGCCTCGTAATCGTGATAGTTGCCTTCAAACCACTGTGCGCCATCCTCTTCGAACGCCAAGATGTGCGTGGCGATCCGATCCAAGAACCAGCGATCATGCGACACCACCATCACGCAACCTGGGAATACCTGAATCGCTTCCTCAAGCGCGCGCAAGGTTTCGACGTCCAAGTCGTTCGATGGCTCATCGAGCAGGATAACGTTGGCGCCTTGTTGCAGAATTTTGGCCAGTTGCAGGCGGTTACGTTCACCACCTGACAGTGAGCCAACAGTTTTTTGCTGGTCTTGGCCTTTGAAGTTAAAACGACCAATATACGCTCGCGATGGAATTTCGTATTCGCCAATCCGCAAAATGTCCAAACCACCTGACACTTCTTCCCAGACAGTTTTTTTGTTGTCCAGCGTGTCGCGAATCTGCCCAACATAGGCAATCTTGACGGTTTCACCCACCACCACTGACCCTGTATCGGGCTGTAGCTCGCCCGTCATCATACGGAATAGCGTGGTTTTACCTGCACCGTTTGGCCCCACGATCCCAACAATCGCCGACGGTGGCACGGTAAAAGTCAGGTTTTCATACAGCAGTCGATCATCGAACGATTTGCTGATGTTGGTGACTTCGACCACTTTATTACCCAGACGCTCACCGGGTGGAATATAAATCTCGGCGGTTTCGTTACGCTGTTGGAATTCGCGTGAGTTCAGTTCTTCAAAGCGCTCCATCCGTGCCTTGGACTTGGCTTGCTGGCCTTTAGCATTTTTACGCACCCATTCCAGCTCTTTTTTCAGGGCTTTGGCAAATGACTCTTCTTGCTTGCCTTCAAGCTCTAGGCGAGCAGTTTTTTGTTCGAGCCAGTCAGTGTAGTTGCCATGATATGGAATGCCATGACCACGATCCAACTCCAAAATCCACTCAGCCACGTTATCCAAGAAATAACGGTCGTGGGTAATCGCCACAATCGTACCCGCAAAGTCTTTGAGGAAACGCTCCAACCATGCCACCGACTCGGCATCCAAATGGTTGGTCGGTTCGTCGAGCAGCAGCATATCAGGCTTGGACAGCAACAGACGGCACAACGCAACGCGGCGCTTTTCACCACCAGACAGCAACTTGACGTCGGCATCCCACGGTGGCAGGCGCAGTGCATCGGCAGCTTGTTCCATTTGGTTGTTCAGGTTATGTGCATCCCATGCCTGAATAATCGCCTCGAGTTTTTCTTGCTCTTTGGCCAGCTTGTCAAAATCAGCATCTTCGGCAGCATATTCCGCAAACACTTCATCCAATCGCGCCAATGCATCTAGCGGCTCACGCAGTCCATCTTCGACATTACCTCGCACATCTTTGGTCAGATCCAGTGGTGGCTCTTGCTCTAGATAACCGATTTTGATGCCTGGTTGCGCCCGCGCTTCGCCGTTAAAATCTTTATCAACACCTGCCATGATACGCAGCAGGGTCGATTTACCTGCACCATTCAGACCTAGTACGCCAATCTTGGCACCAGGAAAAAACGACAAGGAAATGTTCTTCAAGATTTCGCGCTTGGGCGGAACCATCTTGGAGACTTGGTTCATGGTATAAATATATTGGGCCACTCAAGGACTCCTTATGACAAGGCTTTGACTTGGGCATTGGCGCGTATGGTCAAACACATACGATTCGCTCGCCCATAAAATCTGGCCGACAGTATAGCGGATTTAGACCCTCGACGGTCGGACTTTGCAGGTACAATACTGCCTTTGCACAGCATCGTAATCAAAGTGATACAAAGGATGAGGTGACTATGCGTGGCCGCTTGCGTACTCATTATGTCTTGGCGTGGATGACCTTGCTACTGATCGGTGGCATGCTGCTGATCCATGCCATGAGCTATGCGGCATTTTTTCAGGCGCTCACGCTTCCTCCTGACAGTGTGCCACAATTACAGCGGGTGTTTTTAATTCACCTGAGCTTGATGCTGATTTTATTAGTATTGATTTTGCTTGGTTTTGGTCATGTGATCTATCGTGATCAACGCCGTTTTGCCGAAATGGCCGCTTGCGACCCATTGACCGATAGCTTGAACCAACAGACCTTTGAGGTCATTTTTAAACTGCTGCTGTTTAAAGCAATTCGTGATAATAGCCCGCTGTGTGCCATCTTATTGAATGTCGATCATTTGAGCCAAATCAATCAACTGCATAGCCGTATCGCAGGCGATGCGGTGCTGCACGACATGGTGGGACTGATCAAAAACATGCAACGGCGTAGCGATGTGATTGCACGTTGGACAGATACTGAGTTTATTGTGCTACTGCCTGACTGTGCCTTGGATGAGGCCATTCCACTGGCTGAACAATTGCGTTTGCGGATTCGTAATCATGATTTTGGCTTGGCCAAAAACTGGACGGTGACCTTTAGTGCGGGTGTGGCTGAATACACACATGGCGAGTCTGAAGATGAGTTTTTGTTACGACTCGAAGATGCGTTGCTTCGCGCTAAACAGCATGGGCGCAATCGCGTCGAAAGCGCTACTTCGGCTTTTTCAACGCTCCTCCCCTTGTTCAATCCTCCAGAATAAAAAACGCGCACCCGACGGATGCGCGCTGTCGCTGCGTCGACAGATCTGTTGCTTTAACAGGTCAAATCACGCAATGCCACTGACCAGCACTTAGCTGCCCGATTTTTTGAGACCCGCTTGCTGGAGCAATGCACCCAGTGAGCCGAGCTTTTCTTCGCGTGGCTTATCATTGCTTCGCTCAGCACGACGCTCACCTTGTGGACGCTCAGTGCGCGGACGCTCTGTTCGTGCAGGCCGATCACCTTGTGGACGATCCTGACGGCGTGGTGGACGCGCGGCGCGTGGCTCAGCATTGGCGTCAGGCTTGCGTGCAGGGCGCGTAGTGCGCTCTGGTCGTTCAGCAGGCTGGAGACGCAAAGACAAGCTGATACGCTTACGCTCTGCATCCACACTCATCACCCGTACTTTAACGATCTGACCAGGTTTGACCACTTTTTGTGGGTCATTGACAAAGCCATTCGATAGTTCTGAGACATGCACTAAGCCATCTTGATGCACGCCAATATCAATGAATGCGCCAAAGTTGGTCACGTTGGTAACCACACCTTCCAAAATCAACCCTTCCGTCAGATCGCTGATCTGCTGGATATCCTCACGGAATTGAGCGGTCTTGAACTCTGGCCGCGGATCACGACCGGGTTTTTCGAGCTCTTTGATGACATCTTGTACGGTGGGCAGACCAAACTGCTCATCCACAAACTGCGCTGCATCCACGTCAGCCAAGGTGTCTGGCTTGCCCAGTACATCGCTGAGACTCACGCCACGCGCACTGAGGATTTTTTCGACCAATGCATACGCTTCAGGGTGGACAGCCGATGCATCCAGCGGCTGCTCGCCATTGGCAATCCGTAAAAACCCAGCCGCTTGCTCAAAAGTACGCGCCCCCAGACGTGGCACATTCATCAACTGTGTACGCGCCGCAAAACTGCCGTGTTCGCGACGATAGTCCACGATCTGCTGGGCGACATTGCTGTTGAGACCTGCAATCCGTGCCAACAACGCCACAGATGCCGTATTCACATCCACACCGACGGCGTTTACCGCATCCTCAACCACTGCATCAAGCATTTTGGCGAGGTTGTTTTGATTCACATCATGTTGATACTGACCCACGCCAATCGACTTGGGGTCAATCTTGACCAATTCAGCCAGAGGATCTTGCAGGCGGCGCGCAATCGACACCGCACCACGCACCGACACATCCAAATCTGGCAGCTCTTGGCTGGCCAACTCACTAGCAGAATAGACCGATGCGCCTGCTTCACTGACGGTAATACGGGTCAGATTTAGCTCACCATGCTGCTTACACAGCTCTGCAATCAGTGCGTCGGTTTCGCGACTAGCCGTACCATTACCGATCGCGACCAAATCCACTTGATGCTCACGGCACAGTTTTTCGAGCTCAGCCAAAGCCCCTTCACGGTCATTTTTGGGTGCAAAGGGATAAACCACCGAGTGTGCAAGTACATTACCTGATTCATCAACCACAGCCAGCTTCACGCCATGCTTTAAGCCTGGATCAACGCCCAAGGTACGACGACCACCCGCAGGGGCAGACAACAGCAAATGCCGCAGATTTTCAGCAAACACCACAATCGCTTCTGCTTCGGCTGCCAAACGCTTTTCGGTCAGCAAAGAATGTTCGAGGTGCGGACGCAGCTTGCCCAACCACAGCAGTTGTGCAGTTTCTTGCAAGAAAGCTTGACGACTAGCTGGCTCAATCTCAGTCAATTTAAAATGGGTAAAAATCTCTGCCAGACGCGGCGCATCATCGCCCTCAACTTTTAAGCCCAAGACATTTTCTTGGCGACCACGTAACATGGCCAGTAAGCGATGTGAGGCTACCTTATGCAGTGGCTCTTGTGCTTCAAAATAGTCACGGAATTTTTTGCCAACTTCGCGCTTTTCTTCACCTGCTAGACGGCTTTTTAGAACGGACTCTTGACCAAAATGCTGGCGTAATACATCGACCAAATCGGCATGGGTCGCCCACTCATCAACAATGACGTGCTGAATCGCTTCAAGTTGGCTGTCCAGATCTGGATAGCTGTCATGGCTAAACCCGTCAAGTACACTGGCAGGCTCAACTGCTTCGGTCAAAATGCGCTGTGCCAATGGCGCAAATCCTGCTTCACGGGCAAGGCTGGCTTTGCTGGTTTTTTTGGGTCGATAGGGTAAATATAAATCTTCCAGCGCCGTCTTGCTCTCTGCGGCATTTAGACGCGCCAACAAATCTGGGGTGAGTCGATCTTGACTACGAATGGATTCGATAATCCGCTGACGCCGTTCGGTGAGATCACGCAAATAAGTCAGCCGTGCTTCCAGCTTACGCAACTGCGCGTCATCAAGTCCATCAGTCGCTTCCTTACGATAGCGAGCAATAAACGGCACACTTGCACCGTCGTCCATCAATCGAATAGCGGCTTCGATTTGCGAGGGGCGAACGGCCAGTTCGCTTGCTAATTGCTGGGCCAGTTCGGTCATGCGCGAAACTTCCGGTTAGAGTCGGTAAAATGGCGATTATACGGATGCAATGGGCAACTGCATATGACCAAGTGATAGGTTCTTGCACTGTGGCCTTGGTTTTTTTTGCAGCAATTTTTCTGCCAAGGCCAGATTCTTGCAAAAACTGCTGCATAAAAACCTGTATCAATTTGGTATCGGGGCATTGAAGGGGTTTGATTTCTGACCCATGTTGTCATACAGCTAGCTTATGTTTATGCTCACCATTATTGCCTCGGCCTTCGCCGAACAAGGGAGAACTCCATGACGTTGACCGTCCCTGCAGAGGACAGCAACCCACGTCCTCAAACCGACCGAATTGAACGTATTTTGGTGGTCGATGACGATGTTCGTCTTCGCACGCTATTACAACGATTTTTAGAAGATAAAGGGTTTATTGTCAAAACCGCACACGATGGCACACAGATGGATCGTCTGATGCAGCGTGAGTTGTTTTCGCTGATTGTGCTGGATTTTATGCTACCCGTCGAAGATGGCATGAGCATTTGTCGTCGTCTGCGTAACCAGAATATTGATACCCCGATTATTATGCTGACTGCGCGTGGCAGTGACTCTGATCGTATCGCGGGTCTTGAGGCGGGGGCGGATGACTATCTGGCCAAGCCATTTAACCCGAACGAACTGCTGGCACGGATTCGTGCCGTATTGCGCCGTCAGGTGCGTGAGATCCCTGGCGCACCGAGTCAGAACATCGAGGTGGTCAGTTTTGGCCCTTGGTCACTGGACTTATCTACCCGCACCCTGACTCGTGAAGGCCAAGTGGTCACGCTGACCACAGGTGAATTCGCGGTACTTAAAGCCTTGGTACAGCATCCACGCGAGCCATTGACCCGTGACAAGCTGATGAATCTGGCGCGTGGGCGTGAATGGGGTGCAATGGAGCGCTCAATTGATGTACAGGTCTCGCGCCTACGCCGCTTGATTGAAGACAATCCTGCTCGCGCCCGCTATATCCAAACGGTCTGGGGTGTCGGTTATGTGTTCGTACCTGATGGTGCAGAATAACGTGCCGAATGACAATGACCTGCACTGCACTGACTTCAGCTTGATGCGCTGATGACATCAGCATCAGCGCGCAACTGCTGTGCAGGATACGATCCCCACTTCTTGCCGAGTTGTCTGTTTTGAATATGCCCGCTGATCCACCATCAAATGAAACACAAGGACTATGGGGACGTGGATGGTTACGCATGGCAAAAATGTGGACACGGGTCAAACCACGCTCGACAGCATGGCGCACCACGCTACTGGTTTCGGGTGTTAGCTTATTTAGCCTATTGATGTCTTTGACATTTTTTTGGCGCACACTGTACATGCCTGAGCTACGTCAACATGCCCGCTATCTGGCAGTTGAGCTGGATCTGTTGCATGAAGCTGAGATGCAGATCGACATTGATCCGTTTGCGTTGGGCTTACACGACTGGATCTTACAAAGCATCGGGGTTGAGATTGTTCGTGATCCCGCCAAATTTCCTGACCCTCGCGAAAAATTCATTGCTGATTTTTTTACCAATACCTTAGAGCGCGAACTGGCACGCGAACTCGGTGAGGATGTCACTGTCTATTTTAAATTTAAGCCCTCACCTGAGCTTTGGTTGCACTACCCATCGCTCGGCAATGTCTGGGTGCGTGAACCGCTACACTTTTATGGGGAATATAGCCTTGAGTTGATTTTGGCTTGGCTACTGGGCATTCCGTTGATTACATCGCTGATTACATTGATTTTAGTTCGTCAAATTAACCGCCCGTTGGCGCGCCTACAAAATGCAGCTCAACAATACACCCGTCGTGGTGCAGCGCCCAAATTGCGGGCAGATACAGGCCCTATTGAAATCCGTCAGGTCAATACAGCCTTTAACCAGATGGTCAGTACCTTAGAGCAAGCCGCGCAAGAACGCACCATCATGCTGGCAGGAATTTCACATGATTTGCGCACGCCGTTAACACGCATGCGCCTAACGGCCGAACTCATGCCCGATGAAGAGCTACGAGAAGGCTTGATTTATGATATTGATGATATGGATGCGATTTTAGAGCAGTTTATTTCGTACATGAAAGACGGTTCAGACGAAATCGCACATCCAACTGATCTTAATACAATTTTGCAAGAATTGATCATTCAATATAAGCCACTACAGATCATCTATCAACCACAATCCCTGCCTCTAATTTGTATTCGCAGCCTCTCCATCAAGCGCATGATCGGCAATCTGATCAACAATGCCCGACGCTATGGAGCCGAGCCACTGTATTTGGCCGCCAGTTTGATCAATCAACATATCGTGATTACCGTGCGCGATAGTGGTGAGGGCATTGCTGCAGATCAAGTGGCACAACTGATGCAGCCTTTTGTGCGTGGCGATGCCTCGCGCTCTAGCAAAGGCAGTGGGCTGGGTCTCGCCATCGTCCAACGCATCGTGGCGCTACATGATGGCAAAGTTGAATTGCGCAATCACCCTGATGGCGGATTAGAAGTGATGATTAACCTCCCGCTACAATCGATGGACTGTGAGGAGCGACAGATTGTTCGCACCTCACCGCGTTTGCCCAAAACCGAAACCTAGTCTCTGTTGACAGTTCGTCTGCGAGCAGCGCTGCAAGGCAAAATGTGGTCAGACTCAGCGGCACATGCCGCAAATGGTCGCTCCATTTGCCAATAAGACCACGACGTATGACGGTATGCCAATAATCTGAAGGGACACCTCAAATCTCGATTTGGCTACCCATCTCCACCACCCGATTTGGTGGGATTTGAAAGAAATCTGTCGCCGAACTGGTATTACGCGACATGGCAATGAATAGCTTTTCACGCCAACTTGACATGCCCCCCGATTCGGTCGAAAAAATTCGCTCGCGCGATACAAAGAAACTGGTATTCATCATATCCAATGGCTGCTCAACCGCCGCAAAAGCCCGTTGCAGTACATCAGGTACATTCGGTTGCTCTTTAAAGCCATAGTACGCATTGATCCGCCAAAAATACGGACTGAGTTGTTCTAACTCATAGCGCTCCATTGGGTCAACGTACGGCACATCGCGGGTCACCAGCGTCATCAACACATTCCGCTCATGCAAAACTTTGTTATGCTTGATATTGTGTAACAAGGCATGCGGCACGACTTTTTGGGTGCTGACCATAAATACAGCCGTACCCGTGACAATATGCGCATTGTTGCCGATATTATTGATAAACAAGTCCAATGGCAGCGTCTCTTGTTGCAGACGTTTAAATAGCAACTCCCGACCGCGCTTCCATGTCATCATCAACACAAACACGACGCTGCCAATCAAGATAGTAATCCAGCCACCAGAGGGAATTTTCATCGCAGTCGCACTGACCAACAACAAATCAATCAGCAAAAACGGTACAGCCACCAACGCAATCTTCCACCATGCCCAACGCCAAATACCATACATCAATGCAATCACCAACAAGGTGTCACACAGCATGGTTAGTGTCACGGCCACACCATACGCTGATGCAAGATTGGAGCTGTTTTGCATCAATAGCACGATCAAAATAATCAGCACCAGCATCAGCCAGTTTAAGAATGGAATATAGATCTGACCTTCCTCTGACTCAGAGGTATGCTTGATGCTCAAGCGTGGTAAGTAACCTAGGTACATGGCCTGTCGTGCCACCGAAAATACACCCGTAATCACCGCTTGCGATGCAATCACCGCCGCCACCGTCGCAAACATAATCATTGGATATAATGCCCAAGACGGCACTAACAAATAAAATGGATTGGCAATCGCAGTAGGATCACGCAGCAGCAATGCCCCCTGCCCCGCATAACTCAGTAATAGACATGGCATTGCCACAAAATACCACGCCAGTCGAATCGGCACTTTGCCAAAATGCCCCATATCGGCATACAGCGCCTCGCCACCCGTAATGGTCAGCACCACCGCGCCCATTACCAAAAATGCCATCATCGGATCATGCCAAATAAACATCAGCGCCCAATGTGGACTGACCATCCCTAATACCACAGGGTTTTGCACAATACTGAGCAACCCCCACATGCCCAAGCACATAAACCATACCAGCGTAATCGGGCCAAAGTATTTGCCCATTTGGCCTGAGCCTTTTTTTTGGACTAAAAACAATCCGACCAAAATCGCAATCGCAATCGGCACGATATAGGGATCAAAGATCGCCGTTGCAATCGATAACCCTTCTACCGCCGAGAGTACCGAAATCGCAGGAGTAATAATCCCATCGCCAAAGAACAAAGACGCACCAATAAACCCCAATGCCACCAACAACAAACGTTGGTTTTTGGACATGCCTTTGCGCCGTAAGTTTAACGCTAGCAAGGCAATCATCCCGCCTTCGCCATTGTTATCGGCACGCATGATGATTGCGGCATATTTGATCGACATGACCATGAGAATCGACCAAAAAATCATCGACAACACGCCCAAAATGTTGGCTTGGGTCAGATCAATCCCACCCGCTGCACCAAAGCTTTCCTTGATGGCATACAGTGGACTGGTTCCAATATCCCCAAATACCACCCCCATCGCACCCAGTGTCAATAATGGCAAAGAAGCTCGCTGCGTTGCTTGCATATGTTTTTTGTCAGTGATGGCTGAATCTCGAAATGGTAGCACCGTTCAGCTCAAGCGCAACCCAGCAATACCAGAATGGTTAGACAATTTGTCTTGACCAAAATCTCTTTTGCAAATCCAGACGCTTTGGCTTAGAATCGTCCGCCTTGGTGAGGTGGCCGAGTGGCTGAAGGCGCACGCCTGGAAAGTGTGTATACGTTAACCCGTATCGAGGGTTCGAATCCCTCTCTCACCGCCAAGATAACGGTCGTCATCCACACGACTCAACAACCCCAAACTGGCAACGGTTTGGGGTTTTTCTTTGAATTAAGGGTGGATCTGTTTGGGTTAGATCACGTCAGCAATCTGCGCAAACTCCACCTCCAAAAAATCAATCAAAGTGCGTACCGCAGGCAACACCCC
>JAYXXU010000311.1:0-2925 GCA_036019135.1 Pseudomonadota bacterium
CCAAGTACACCATAATAACGTGCACGCTCTACAATCCTAGCTGCCCAAGCGCGATGCGTGGCAGGTTCAAGCATCGCACCCTCATACTGAAATACCGCTCGTGCATCAGGCGCAAGAATCGCTTGTGCCGCCGTATAGTCTTTAATGTCAACCTGTAAGGCGCGATGCACCCAGCCGATTTGGCTCGGATGAATGATCGTCTTGCCGACTAAACCGTGCTGTACGTCCAGTTCGACTTCAGTTTTTAGTAAGTCGGCAGGCTCAAAATACTCACAGACAGGCGCAGTCAACGCAAATCCATGCGGCATAAACGTTGCAATCAGTTGATTGATCACTTGCGCCAGTGGCGTTTGGTACAGCGTGTGGCTGGGTGGACGGCGTAAGCCCAAACAGGCCAACAAATCATTACCACCGATTCGCAGCGCCAGTACGGGGAGTTTGCTACTGCTCAGGTGCTCGCGTAGTTCACGCATTGCGCCACTGTCGTACACCATCGCGGTTTCAAGCGTTGGTAATAGCAATAGATTTTGGGGAATCGCGGCCTGCCAGTCGGTCAGGCTGTCGAGGTCAAACTTGGGCAGCACAAAACCATCGAGCTGATGAATCAGCGGCCAGTCCGCCAACTGTGCCGCCATCCGCGCATGGCGTGGCCGCACGAACACCAAGGGTGCTTGGGCGCGGCGCTGTTCGTATGCTAATTGTTGGAGCAGATGCTGGAGATGTTGTAGGCCGAGTCCGACATCTTGCTCTGATACGGCATCTTCCAGACAAATCACCACCGAGCGCAGTTGCGGGATTTTTTCGCCGCTGACCACCGCCCATAAATCACTGCGAGTTGCAGGCATGTACAACGTCGCGCCAAGCGCATAAGCAGATAGCATCAATTACGCTCCACGGCGTTGAATAATCGTGATCGCCCGATACGGTGCAATCGCATCGCCGAGCAGCTCAATCGGTGCGCCTTGGGCGGCAGCGAGGTGGCGGAGTAGGCGGGTTTGTGGGTCATCAACCTCACGCAATAGCACGCGTTCTGGCACACGGCGCAGCACCGCACGGGTCGCTTCCGCCAGACTGGGTTTAATTCGGTTCGGTTGCTGCACATCGAAGCGTTCGGCGACCCTCGCAATCACGCGGGCGGCGCGTTGCTGTTGTTGCTGACGCTCATGTTCAGGCCACGCCGCTGGCGCAATTGTATCTAGCTGTTGACGCTGTTGATTGACCTGTTGGATTAACGCACGAGACTGGTCGTATGACTGTAGATTGTTGTAGAACAAACAGCCATGTAACTGATCGGCTTGGTATAAGGTACGCGAAATCAAGCCTGAGACCGTCGAACCCAGTACACCTGATGGAATGAGCCAGTCATCGCTACTTGCGGTTAGCCACGCATAACCACTGACGTCGGCCAGCGTAACCAGGCGCACCACACCATCAAACTCAGGATCATTCTGCACACTCGTGCGCAGCTCGCGGCTAATCGCGCCTTTGCCCGTCCAACCATCGACAAATACCAACTGCGCGTAGGCGTGTTGTTGTCGAATCTGCGCATACGCGACCGCATCCAGACCACGATCACGGACGATACTCACGCCGTAGTGCAGCACTGGAACGCCGAGGTCTTTCAGCGCGTGTTGCAGCATTACCCCAATCGGCAAGCCCGCACGTACCAAGCTGACCAGCACGATGGGCTGTGATTGAGCCATCCGCTGCTGTAATGCCAGCGCCAAGGCTTGAATCTCGCGCGCCAAACGCGGTAATCCTTCAGCGACCGCCTGTTGATAGACCTGTTGATGCAGTTCGGAAGGGGCAGACTCTAGGCTGATCATCTCAGAATAGTGCTTCTGACCAGTTTGGATCAGCCGTTCTTTTTCCTCGACATCGGTATGTTCGGCGTCGATCAGTCGTAACAACAGTTGTACCTGATCGGGTGCATAACTACCTGAAAAGCTGTTTGAGTCGTCAGGTAATAGAGGGTTCAAAGGATTAGCGTCCAGTAAATTCATAACCACCGATTTGCATCACATGTTGTTCCAGTTGCTCACGCACCCATGCGCTGGTTTGGCTGCGTTTGGGCATGCCCCACCAGTCGCATTGCTGCAAAAACGCCACATCGGACAAGCTATCCCCCCAGCCTAACACCACCCGCTGTTGGTCGGGGTTGAGTATAGACAGCAAATGTTGCACGGCGGCAACTTTACTCACTACCTTGGGCAAAATTGCCGCAGTGTTGCCATTAATATGCAGGTAAAATGCTGGATATTCGGCCATCTTTGTCAGTAAATACGCAAAATACGGTGCAGTCGGTAATTGCTTTACGATGATATAAATCGGTACATCACGCTCCACTGCAATCCACGCTCGTACGCCATCTGGCCGCTCTGGGTTATCTTGAATATCGGATAAAATCTGCTTAAGCTCAGGCAATCGCGGTACAAGTACCTGCTGCATGTGTGCCTGCCATGTCGGTTCAAGCTGACCATCGGGCTGTAAGATCACTGCACCATGCTGACACACCGCCCAAGAATTAAGCGGCAGTTGTACCCGCGCCAAGCCTTCCAGACTGCGCGCCGTGACTGGAATCACCTCCGTACAGGCCTGTAGCCAGTGCCAAAATTGCTGTTGGCGGTCGGTCATCCAGCCGAGTGGCTCACCCGCGCTATTGTGACTGGCGACGTGTTTTAACTGGTCAGCGGGTAAGTGCTTGGCGGTCTGAAATAACGTATCGTCTAGGTCGAGCAGGGCGAAAGGTTTAATCAGCATGATCATTGCCTTTTTGAGTCGCAGTTGCCGCAAACCCAATCACTTCAAGCTGTGGGATTGCCGCCCGTAGACGTGGATCAACCCCCGCTGGATCGGTTTCAATCGCCAGAATAATCCGATCATAGGCAGTCGGATCAACATTATAGACAAAGTTCGGCATACCCA
>JAYXXU010000312.1:0-7725 GCA_036019135.1 Pseudomonadota bacterium
GCATCAGCGTGAGCGGCAGCGGTTGGCGTTTGAGCAGCATAAGCAACAGACCCATTCGACCTTGCTCAGTGCGCAAGTCGAAAAACAACAGCAACAGCACCACCAGCTTGCTCAGCAGATCGACCAATTAAATCACGCCCATGCTGCGTTACAAGCAGCTTTGCCAGCGCTACAACAGGCGTTACAGCAAGCCACCGTACAAGCTGAAGCGGCACGGCAGCAATGGCAACAGCGTCAAACCCGCTTGCAACAGATTCAAGCCGAGCAGCAGCATTTGACCACCCGTCGCCAACAGCAGCAACAGACTGAGCAGACCTTGCGCGATCAGATGGAGCAGGAGCGTTTGGCATGGCAAACCTGTAAAGCCGATCTTGCCCATTTGGTGACTCAACTGGCGCAGCTCGACAGTGAGCCATTGCCACATGTCACCGCCGATACTGGACAACGAGCGCAGCAGCTTGCCACGATCACGCAACAATTGGCACGATTAGGTGAGTTAAACTTAGCTGCGCCTGCCGCCTTGATTGAAGTCAGTGAGCGCCACGCCGAACTGATCCATCAGATGGAAGACCTACAGCAGACCATTGATCAGCTTGAGCAAGCCATGCAGCAGATTGATCGAGAGACCCGAAACTTGTTTATGGGAACATTCGACCGCGTCAATGCCGAGCTACAAGTATTGTTTCCAAAAGTATTTGGCGGTGGTGAAGCCAGTCTGACGCTAGAAGACGGTTGGCAATCGGGTGTTCGATTGATGGCACGGCCACCCGGCAAAAAAAATAGTAACATTAGTCTGTTGTCGGGTGGCGAAAAAGCCCTAACAGCCTTGGCCTTGGTGTTTGCAATTTTTCGGCTGAATCCAGCACCCTTTTGCCTGTTGGATGAAGTTGATGCGCCGTTAGATGATGCAAACGTGGCGCGGTTTTGTCACTTGGTGCAAGAGTTATCGGCGCAAGTACAGTTTATTTTTATCAGTCATAACAAGCTGGCCATGAGTATGGCAGCCAACCTACTGGGAGTGACCATGCCTGAGGCCGGTGTCTCGCGTTTGGTCGCGGTCAATCTGGAACAAGCGGCTGCGTTTGGCCAGCTACAGGAGTAACACATGGATATTCTGGTCGCAATCGGTATGACCGTTGCCTTGATCATGATCGCATTGGGCATCTACCTGTTGTTTTTGCGCAAAAGCAAGGCGACGGCAGCACCTGCGCCAACACTGCTTGCGCCAGAGGCCGATGAACAGCCAGATGGGCGGCCACCGATTGTGCCACGTGCGGCGCGTACCACACAGTTGCAAGCACAAACAGATTCGGTCGAGCCTTCTCCGATTGGTACTCGGACAGCCCCCGCAGTGGATGCAGAAGATGCCTTTGCCAAGATTACCCCACAACAGGGTCGTCAGCAGCCAGAGGTGGTTGCCGATGCTGAACCAGCTCAGGCGATTATGCCTGAAGCGCTTGAGACCGATAGTTTGGATACCATGCTCGACGATCTAGAGCAAGCTACTGCCAAATTGATCCCACCTGTTGAGCGTGGTGAGGTCGCGGAATGGCAAGGGGACAGCGCGTTATTAGATGCGCATCTGCATGATCAAACGCGCCGCGATGATGAGAGTACCCTTGCACAGGCAGAGCAAGTCGTTGCGTTATACTTGTTGCCGACCGAAGGCCGTAGCTTGGATGGCGCACGTGTGTTGCAGCTATTAAAGCAGTACGGTTTGCGCTTTGGTGAGATGTCGTTGTTTCATCGTTTTGCGGAATCATCGGGCGAGGGTAGCTTGATGTTTAGTGTCTTGCGTTATACTCCAGAAGGTCCACAGGGCTTTGATTTAGAGAGTTTGCCACAAGAAAAAATTGGCGGTTTGGCTTTTTTCTTGGCACTACCTAATCCCGAGGCAGTCAATGGCTATGACATGATGGCAAGTATTTCAAGCCTGTTGGCGCGTGATTTGTCAGCGCATTTGTATGATGAAGAAATGAATCCATTTACCAAGCAGCTCAAAGCACACTATCGGCATGTGGTGTTGGAGTTTAAGCCGAAGGGCTAAAGCAGAAGGCGCGTTAAGCGCCTTTTTTAGAAAATGTCTTTTTGGAATAAAATTGGATTTAAGAGAGAGCTTTCTTGGTTTTTTTGATGAGACAGGGCTAGAGTGCTGTACATAATTGCACATTTGACAATTAAAAACATTTTTTCTGTATATGCTAGTAGGTTTTCTTCTGTAACTTCATGCTCATTATCAGTTGCTGTGTGAAAAAGATCTGTTTTTGTGTTCAAAAAAGAGTGTGTGATTCTATTTCTGTAAGATCTTAAATAATGAAATTCATATCCATTTTCGAAATCTAGTGCAAGATTTATCAGGGCTAATAACTGATAGTTGTGCTGCGTAGTAACTATTTTTTTAAAGTCTGGACTTAGTAGTGAATTGAAGTATATATCTTTGTTTTGCTTAATCTGATTTACGTTAAAGTATCCATAGACGAGATGAGCTATTTTATCTAGTATATTAGACCTCTTGCGTAAGTCATTTTTTAACCAGCCAGAAGGCTTGAGTCACAAGGCTTCGGATGCTGCTGAACATAGGGAAATTGCGACTTTCGCAAAAGGTCTATTGTACAAGTAGCAAAAAACTTGCTTGAGCAGCCCACTGTGGTAACTGTGCCTGATACCGTCATAAGTGTAGCTGTATCGAATAAGCTTGTCATATTTTGACGTATTACTAGAGCTTGCGTTAAAGAAGCTAAACCTCGCGCTAGTGTAAGCCTCAATAATTTGATTGAAAAGCTGGAAGGATATGTACACTCGATCTGACATTAGTTGGTTTATTGAGCGTGTTTCTTTTGAGGATTCAATGAATGTCGGAGTAAATGTATCTTTGATACTTTCTCTATCGTAATAAATTCCAAAATCAAAATTTAGGAACAAGTTTTTTTGAAAGCAGAACGATAGATATTTTGATTTGATAGATTTCTCAATAGATTTGTAGGAGTAGTTTTCCTCCGCTAATATTTTTTGTATTGAGGTTGCTCTGGCTTCAAAGATTCTTCTGATTTTTGCTCCGCCAACTTTCTCTAGGTTCGGGTCTTTTAATGCATCTAAGTATAGGTTTTTAGATATATCTAGGAGTCTTAAAGACTGCTGTGGTGCTAGATTGATATAGTACGAAATGGACTCCGCTTTGTTTGCCAACGCCATTCCAAAATTTGGATGTGATTTTAAAATTCTGTTATGTGATTCAATTGACTCCAGAACTCTGCCATACCGTTGAAGGATAATGCCAATATATGTTTGTGCTAAAGCAAAGTAAGAGCTTGTGTTTGGTACCTTTTGAAACCATTGTCTGGCTTGGTGAAAATCAGTGCTTTCTAAAATTTGTTCCATGCTGTTTGATTTTTCTTTTAACACGGCGATTGCGAAAAAAGTGTTGCCTAGGTTGTAATGTAGGTTTGGACTTGAATCAGTGGTTGTTTTTTTATTCAGTCTTTTGATGTTTGCATTTAAAAGACTACTGAGTCCTCTAGATGCCTCGATATTGCAGATTGCACCTTCAATGTTATGATAGTAGTCCATATTTTTTGAGTGTTTTTTATCCAATCCACTAATATCTTGAAAGACGCATCTTTCGGAAGTATCTGTATGCTCATGCTTAATTTGAAATGCCTCAATATCATTTAGTGCTTCACTCTTAAACATGACGTGCAACCTGTAATATTGCTTAAAGTATGTCAAATTCTCCAAGAAAGCTGATTCGATTACAATCGTTCTTGTGATGTGGAACGGCACAATGTGTCGCCTTTTTTATTGTGTGCTAGAGCCTACTTGCTCGTCCATCGTATACTGTGCCGCATTGCATAGACTGTATGATGGGCGCTCCAAAATGACCGAACAAGCTGATTTATTTGCTGCTACTCTTGTGCCAAACGCATCGAAGGATGTTGACATCATCGCCCACATGCGTCAACTGATCCGTCTACTTGAACAACACAACCATGCCTATTATGTGATGGATGCACCGACTATTAGCGATGCGGAGTATGATCACCTCTTTCATGCGCTCAAAGCCCTCGAACAACAGCACCCACAGTTAATTCAGCCGGATAGCCCGATCAGCAAAGTCGGCGGTGAAGCCTTGGGACAATTTGCCAATATTGCACATGCCGTACCGATGCTATCGCTGGGCAACAGCTTTGAATTTGCTGATTTACAGGCGTTTGATCAGCGCATCCGTGAGCGTTTACCCAATCAAAGCATCGAATACGAACTCGAATTAAAACTCGATGGTTTGGCGGTATCGTTAATCTATCAGCACGGCCAATTGATCCAAGCGGTGACACGTGGCGATGGCGAAACTGGAGAGGACATTACCCATAATGCGCTGACCATTCGTAACTTGCCCAAAGTATTGGCAGGCCAAGCGAATACAGAATCGATCCCCGAACTACTCGAAGTGCGCGGCGAAGTGCTAATGCCGAAAAAAGGCTTTGAGAAACTTAATCGAGAGGCCGTTGCAAAAGGTGAAAAAACCTTTGCTAATCCGCGTAATGCCGCCGCGGGCAGTCTACGTCAGCTTGATCCCAAAATTGCTGCGAGTCGACCATTGGCGTTTTATGCCTATGGTGTTGCGCGTTGCGAGCCTGTGAATACCAACACCACTCAGTACGAGCAGTTGCAGTGGCTGACGGGTTTTGGTTTTGCGATTGCCGAGCGACAGTTTGTGGTGGATAGCATCGAAGCAGCTCAGGAGAAATACCAGCAGATTTTGACTGAGCGTCCACAGTTATCAGTCGAGATCGACGGCATGGTGGTCAAGGTCAACAGCATTCGGCAGCAGCAGCAATTGGGGTTTTTGAGTCGTGAGCCACGCTGGGCAACCGCGTATAAATTCCCTGCCGAGTCTGCGATCACCACAGTCGAGCAGATCGACTGGCAGGTGGGACGTACGGGTACACTCACGCCAGTCGCACGACTCAAGCCCGTGCTGGTCGGCGGCGTGACCGTCAGTAATGTTACGCTACACAATATCGGTGAAATTTATCGGCTGGATGTACGGGTGGGTGACACTGTGAGCGTACATCGTGCTGGCGATGTCATCCCAAAAGTTGAAAAAGTCTGGCCGGAGTTTAGGCCAGCGTATCGTACACAAAAAGCTATTTATCAGAATTATTTCGATGTTCAGAAGGAAATTAAAAAGCTACCACAAGCAAAAGTTTTGGTACATAAAAGATTTCGAGCATCTAGATTATTTGGTCAGTTAAGAGGAGTATATTTCTTTTGTGCAAATAATGACATTGAAGCGATAGCCTCAGAGGTATCAAAAGCACTGGAGTGTAATGGTTTAGAGAGTCAGGTGCTGAAAAATTTATTTCATCGTTATGTTAGTGGTGCGCTTCCCAGTAGCTATTACCTTTGGTTTACTCAGCAAGGTTTCTTTTTACATACTAATTTCCCCAAGTATACAGTACTAAAAAAAATCAAAACTGATAATGTGAGAGAAGTTACAGTCAGCATGTTGCATGCCAATTTTGGTAAAGTTTTTTTGCCTAAAAGATGCCCAGTCTGTCAGTCACCCGTGGTGATGCCAGAGGGTGAGGCGTTAGCGCGCTGTAGCGGTGGGCTGTATTGTCCCGCGCAACGGGTCGAGGCGATTCGGCACTTTGTCTCGCGCAAGGCGATGGATGTCGATGGCTTGGGGGATCGCTGGGTTGAAGGGCTACAACAGATTGGCTTGCTGAATAACGTGGCGGATTTATACCAGTTGCAGCAGCATCGAGAGCAACTGTTAGGTCTTGAAAAAATGGGCGAAAAATCCGTCCAAAACCTACTTGATGCGATTGAAACCAGTAAAAAAACCACTTTGCCCAGATTGGTATACGCGCTGGGGATTCGTGGCGTGGGCGAGACCACTGCACGCATGCTGGCCGATCAGTTTCAGAGTTTAGACGCGTTGATGGCGGCCGATGTCGAAGCGTTGCAAAAAACCCCTGATGTCGGGTTAGTCACGGCCGAATGGATTTTTGACTTTTTTCGAGCGCCGCATAATCGTGAGGTGATTGATGGTTTGTTGGCGGCAGGCATTACTTATCCCGCGCCTGCACCGCGTACACGGCAGCAGTTGACTGGCGAAAGCTGGTGTGTGACTGGCACGCTAGCACAGTTTAGCCGTGATCAGGCCACGCAGATGCTACAGAGTTTGGGTGCACGGGTGTCGGGCAGTGTATCGAGTAAAACCAAGTGTGTACTGGCTGGTGAAAAAGCTGGCTCTAAACTAGCTAAGGCGGAGCAACTTGGCGTTCAGGTGATGAACGAGGCGCAGTTTGTGGAGTTTCTGGCCGAACATGGCGTAGATGTTGGGTTGTTTGCATAAGTGGGTTGACATGGACGATCTGCTGACCAACGAACAAATCGACCTTATTCAAGCTTGGTTTGCCAGCTCAGACGGCTTGTTGATTTGCGCTGGTGCGGGTATGGGCGTGGATTCTGGCTTACCAGATTTTCGAGGCAATCAAGGTTTTTGGCGTGCGTATCCTGCACTGGGTCAGCGGCGAATGGCGTTTACCAGCATTGCCAATCCGCAGGCGTTTGTAGATGAGCCACGTTTAGCATGGGGTTTTTACGGGCATCGTTTACAGCTCTATCGTGATACCGTGCCGCATCACGGATTTCAAATGTTGCAGCATCTGAGCCAGCGTTTTGAGCAGGGCAGTTTTGTGTTTACCTCTAACGTCGATAGGCAGTTTCAGACGGCGGGTTTTGCGGCAGAGCAAGTGCTGGAGTGTCATGGCTCAATTCATCAGTTGCAATGTAGTGTGCCGTGTCATGCCGCGATTTGGTCGGCTTCAGCGGTTGATACGCCGCATTGTGAGTTGCTAAACGCGTGGCCAACGTGTCCACAGTGTGGTGCGATTGCTCGCCCAAATATCCTGATGTTTGGCGATTGGTCATGGCTTGCACAGCGTACTGAGCAACAGCATGCACGCTTTGCGGCATGGCGAAAACGGGTCAAACAGCCGTTGGTGATTGAGCTAGGCGCTGGCACAGCGATTCCTTCGGTGCGCATGCAAGCCGAGTCAACCGGTCGGCGTTTGATTCGGATTAATCCGCGTGAGGCGCAGGTCACACATCCTGATGGTGTGCCGATCAGCTTGGGGGCATTGGCTGGACTGAGGTTGCTAAACAGGGTGCTTGATGCATAAAAAAACGGCCAACCGAGTGACCGTTTTTTAGGCTGAACGATGTTACTTCGGCGTGATGCGGATCACAAAATTGACCTTGGCAGTGGTGCGATAGCTACCCGATTGAGGAGGGAGCAGATCGGTTGGCTCAGTACCAAACTGACCAAAGCCACTGCGTTTCGTGCCCGTGATCGCTGCAAATGCATTACCCCCAGAGGTGAAGATAATCCGATCTGTTTTACCGCTTTGACGGGGCTTTTTAAAGATAAACTCTTTGTTGAGAGTGATGGTTTGATTGGCTTGGGTGCATTTGACATCTGTCCATAACACAGGGGTCTGCGGATTATTTTCGGTATCCGTAATCAAAAAGTTTTTTGACTCCTGACTTGGTACGTATAGTGCTAGGCCACTAGCCGTGGGTTCAAACCGCAGCGCTATTAGATTCATTGGGGTTAGGCCAACCACGCCAGATAAATTAGCGCACTTAAGCTCACCCTCCACCAACACCCGTGTATCACGGTCGATATCTATGTAGTGAAACCCACCTGATGAGACA
>JAYXXU010000313.1:0-2686 GCA_036019135.1 Pseudomonadota bacterium
TCTTCATCTAATAGTGGGCGCTTATGCAGTTGCGCCGTCACCAGTTGAATGTCATCCCATTTGGGCAGTTGATCGCGTGGTACACCCATTGAGGTCATAGGGCCGTGATGGCCGACTTTGTCTAGCCCATGTTTTGCCAGTGACTGAATCAAGGTATTATGTGGTTCTTCAGGTGTGCCTTTTTGGTCAGCATAGACACCTTGATACTGTTCACGTTGATAGGTCTGAGGATTACGCTGCTCCCAGGCTTGAATCTCATCTAGATCCACCCAGACGCTGTCATGTTCGATCCAAGCCTTAAACGACTGAAGATTTGCACCGATGAATTTAATGTTTTCGCCTGTTCTAAAGCGATAGGTTGAGCCATGTAGGCCGCAAGTGAGCAAGTCGCCATGAATATGTGCATCAGCCATCAATGCGCCGCGGTGTCGGCAGCGGCCATACAGCACACTGACTTGATCTTGTTGTGCGGTATCTTGCCAGCGAATCACCACCAAATCGACTTTGCCAGCAAGGGCATAGTGGGGTTGTAAGGGTTGAAGTTTGGGTAGATCTACCAGTTTATATGCTTGTGTCATCTGTACCTTCCTAGCTCGGCATGGGTGGGTCAGACGTTTTTAGCATGTTGGTCTTGGCACGATAGAGGTCGGTCACCAGATTTGTACAATATGGCGTATCGGGTGACCTGCCTGAGTATGGCGCTATGGCGTTAGAACTTGATTTTTTTTAGGCCGCGTTGAATACCATCTTGTAAGGCCAGTTTAATCACAAAGCCAATCAACGGCACACGGCCTTTGAATTCGATGCTGTAATCCAGCCGTGTGCGGTTATTGCCTAGATCAATGAATTGCATGATGCCCAAATGTTGTTTGATGGGGGCAATCCCTTTGGTGATCGCGTATTCAATCCGCTGGTTTTCTTGATAGACCAAGGTGGTTTCGACAAAAGAAGGTGCAAGCGGCAAGCTCATTTTGCGTGCTGAGCCAACGCCATTGCGTGCATCTTTACCATCGCTGATTCGTGTGATTTTGGCGGGTGCAAAGATTTGATTCAGATTTTCATGTTCGCTGAGCGTCGCAAATACTTTGGCAACAGGAGCGTCAAACTCTTGAACAATATGGACACGCTGGGTTTTAAGCATGATGGGTCATCTCAGGGCAGGGGAGTGAGTTTTTGACAATTTTGCTTGTCAAAAAAAGATGCTAGCACTGTCCTGAGGGTTTTGACAACTGCCCTGATCAACTGATTGGTATCGTCTAACCTGTTGATTGTGGTCGGCTATGGCAGTATGTTGGGCGTGTTTTGCTGGATATTGGATAGATTTGTGGACTCAAAAACCCATCCGTTTTGGTCGGTAATCCGTACCGTGCCTGATTTCCCAAAAGCTGGGATTGCATTTTTTGATCTGACGCCCTTGTTATTGGATCATGTCGAGGCTGTGACGCACGAGATGACGCGGGCGATTCCAGCCGATATTTTGGCTGAGGTGGATACCTTGGTCGCGATTGAAGCGCGTGGTTTTGTGTTTGCCAGTTTGTTGGCTGGGCATTTGGGCAAAGGGCTGATTCTACTGCGTAAAAAAGGCAAGCTCCCACCACCTGTGCATCAGCATCATTATGATCTGGAGTATGGCTCGGATTGTTTGGAGATGTATAACGGCATCAGCCCGCGTAAGGTGTTGCTGATCGATGATGTGTTGGCGACGGGTGGGACATTGCGTGCAGCGGCGCAACTCTGCGAAATAGCAGGGCATCGTGTTTTAGGGACATTGGTGTTGTTGGATTTGCCGCAGCTACATGATGCACTGCCGTGGCCGTGTTATCGGGTATTGGAGGCTTAGTAGATGCAAAACACCCCAAACATCCTGATCGTGATGGCGTTGCCGATGGAAAATGTCGGCAATCAGTTAGACGCATTTGGTGAGGTGTTGTACACGGGCGTTGGTAAAGTCAACGCGGCGTTGCATTTAACCGAGCGTTTAACGCAAGGCATTTTGGGGCAGGCCAAGCGGCCAGATCTGGTGATTAATCTTGGCTCGGCAGGAGCGCACCAACGCCCAACGGGGAGTATTTTGGTCTGTACGCGATTCGTACAGCGTGACATGGAGGTGACGGCGCTCGGCTGTGCGTGGGGACAAACGCCGGTTGAGGAATATGATTCGATTGAGATGCCGTTACCGCTGGGTTGGCAGGCATTAGGGCTGAACGAGGCGATATGTTATACCGGCGATCAGTTTGTGACTGAGCCACATCCGTTTTTTGAGTTGGATGTGGTGGATATGGAAGGTTATGCCTTGGCGCGGGTTTGTAAGCATTTCGATGTGCCGTTGCTCAGTTTAAAATTTATTACCGATGGTGCGGACGGTCAGGCGGGCAATGATTGGCAGGAGGCGCTTGCAGAAGCAACGCGGGCGCTCCGGCAAGTCATGGGGCAAGCGGTACAGTTGGGCTTGTGCTGAGTGTTGTGCTCCCGTGCCAGCCGTCAGCCAGCACAGGGGCAGATTGATAGGAGTATTTAAATCAAATCAAGATATTCTAAAAACAAGTCCTCAATACCCAGATCTTCGGCGTAAAAAGAGGGATTTTCTGCCAGTGTTGGAATGCCATACTCTTGCAATAAGCGGTATTGCTCATCAACGTTAGACAGTATTTTTTCATCATTGCCAACCTGATTGGCACGAGTAGGG
>JAYXXU010000314.1:0-4448 GCA_036019135.1 Pseudomonadota bacterium
TCCTCGCCGTTTCTTAGATGCAAATCAACAATCCATCAGCTTTAGACAGGCTGTTTCCTCTCCTGCCGCGGTCGGCACACCAAGCATGGTTCGTCTGATGCAGACCCTACACAGTCGATTTGGTAGGCTCAGTTGGGCAAGCAGTCTTCAGGCCGCGCAGCAGACTGCGCAACAGGGTTTCGCGGTTTCTCCTCGTCTACACCAACTGCTCAGCGTCGACCAACGCCTGCGTCACTCCAACGCTGCACAGCGCTTTTATCCGAATGGCCAGCCACTCGCAGTTGGTACTCATTATACCAATCCTGCTTATGCGCACCATTTGGTACAACTGGCACAACACGGGGCAGATTGGTTTTATCGAGGGGAGTCGGCTCAAGCCATCGTGACGGCACTCGGTGATCAACAGGGATTGGTCAGCCGTGAGGATTTAAGCCATTATCAAGTGATTGAGCACACGCCCATATGCCTACCCATTGAGCGACATCATGTCTGTGGTGTGGCGGGATCGTCTTCTGGTGGGGTGAGTGTCTTGCAAGCCTTAAAAATGCTTGAAGGGCACTGGACTGACAACACACCTGAACGCTTCACACGTTTGACCAATGCACAAGCACTGGCCTTTGCAGATCGAAATGCGTATTTAGCTGATCCAGATTTTGTGTCTGTGCCCTTTCAACAACTGCTTGATCCACAATATCTCAAGCAGCGCCAAACCCAAGCCCTTGAACCAAATGCCTTAGGCAATCCTACAGCAGGACTATTTGCGCAAGCTGCCTCAGCCGCAGGAGTTGATACCCCCAATACCAGTCACATCAGTGTGGTTGATCAATATGGGCAAGCAGCCAGTTTAACACTCTCAATTGAAAGTGCTTTTGGCTCACAAATTTGGGTAGAAGCTGGTGGTTTCTTTCTGAACAATCAACTGACAGATTTTAGCTTTCAACCACATGATAATGGGCAATTGGTCGCCAATCGGGTACAGGGTGGCAAACGCCCGCGCTCCAGCATGTCGCCGACACTGGTATTGGATCAGTCTCAAACGCAAGTGATTGGTGTGATTGGCTCACCAGGTGGTAGTCAGATTATTGGTTTTGTGACCCATGCGCTCTGGCAGCTCTTAAACCAACAGTCCGTAGCACAGGTGTTGAATACAGGGCATGTCTTGCGCCGTGGACAATCCACCGAGCTCGAAAGTGATCGGTTTGATTTCAGTATGCAGCACGCCCTTGCGCAACGGGGACATCGCCTGATCTCCCAACCCATGACCAGCGGTCTTGCGATCATCTGGCGTGATGCACAGGGGCAGTGGGTGGCAGGTGCTGATCCACGGCGGGAAGGAACGGCACAACTTGCTCCTTCGACCAAATCTATTCCCAATCAGGACTGACGTCGAACCCGTCATCTGATATGACACAACCCTACAGAGGAAAGCGTTGATGCTGTTATTTATTGTGGCGGTAATCGTTGGATTAGCCATTTTGGTCTGGAGTGCAGATCGCTTCGTTGATGGTGCCTCTGGGCTTGCCAAGCATTTGGGCGTTCCTGCATTACTGATTGGTATTCTGATCATCGGTTTTGGGACATCCGCTCCCGAGATCGTTGTGTCGATTATCTCAGCTATGCAGGGTAATCCAGGCCTAGCACTGGGTAATGCTTATGGCTCTAACATTGCCAATATTGCGTTGGTACTCGGGATTACTGCACTGATCAGCCCGATTGCCATTCATTCGCAGATTATCCGCAAAGAATTCCCCGTATTGCTTGCTGTTACCGCCGTGTCGGTCTTGATACTCTTAAATGGCTGGATTGGTGTTCTTGAAGGGATGATATTGTTGACGATTCTAGCCATTCTGGTGGGGATCAGTATCTGGCAAGCCAAATCAGGTAAGGATGACAGCATTGTTGCTGAAGTTGAGCAGGAGTTGGCCGAAAAAACCATGACACGCAACCAATCCATCTTTTGGGTAGTGGTTGGTCTGATTTTGCTGATTATCAGCTCACGCCTATTGGTATGGGGCGCAGTCGGCATGGCACAAGCATTCGGCGTCAGCGATTTGATCATTGGTTTGACCATCGTGGCGATTGGGACATCCCTACCTGAATTGGTGTCGTCCATCGCTGCTGCCCGCAAAGGTGAACACGACATGATCTTGGGCAATATCATCGGCTCAAATTTGTTCAATACACTCGCCGTGGTGGGTATTGCCGCAGTGATTCATCCACTCGCAGTTGCCAGTGATGTGTTAACTCGTGATATTCCTGTCATGGTTGGTTTGACGATCTTGCTGTTTGTGATGTGCTGGCGCTTTAAGCTCCATCAAGAAGGCAAACAGATTAGCCGTGCTGAAGGTGGTGGCCTGCTGTTGATTTATGCGGGCTATACCGTCTGGTTGATTCAATCTGCGATACTGGCCAGTTAATACCTCTGATATAAAAAAAACACCCCGCAAATTTGCGGGGTGTTTTTTTACTTGATCTAAAAAATTAGATCTTGCTGGTCAATTCTGGCACAGCAGTAAACAAGTCTGCTTCCAAGAAGTAATCGGCAACCGAAGCGATAGGCGCTTCTGGGTCTTTGTTGATGGCAACAATGACTTTAGAGTCTTTCATACCAGCCAAATGCTGGATCGCGCCAGAGATACCAACCGCGATATATAGCGAAGGTGCAACGATTTTACCTGTTTGACCAACCTGATAGTCGTTTGGTACAAAACCTGCGTCAACCGCGGCGCGTGATGCACCCATGGCTGCACCGAGCTTGTCAACCAACGGTGCGAGAACTTTATCGAAGTTCTCACCATTGGCCATACCACGACCACCTGATACCACGATGCTGGCAGCAGTCAACTCAGGACGATCAGACTTGGCCAACTCTTCGCCAACGAAGCTTGATTTGCCTGCGTCTTGGACGTCACTCACCGCTTCGATTGCAGCAGCGCCACCATCAGCGGCAACTGCATCAAAACCAGTACCGCGAACGGTGATGACTTTGATGGCTTCGCCTGATTGAACAGTCGCAATCGCATTACCTGCATAGATTGGACGCTCAAAAGTGTCAGCACTGACGACTTTGGTGATTTCTGAAATCATACCAACGTCCAGCAGGGCTGCAACGCGTGGCATGAAGTTTTTGCCATTGGTGGTGGCAGGTGCCAAGATGTGGCTATATGCTTTGCCAAGACCAGCAACCAACAGGCTGACGTTTTCAGCCAATTGATGTGCATAGGCAGCATTGTCTGCAACCAGCACTTTGCTCACACCCGCAATTTTTGCAGCCGCATCAGCAGCTGCTTGACAGCCTTCACCTGCAACCAAAACGTGAATATCGCCGCCAATCGCTTGTGCCGCAGCAACCACGTTGAGGGTGACTGGCTTCAAGCTTGCATTGTCGTGTTCGGCGTATACAAGAATACCCATGATCAGATTCCTTCTACCGAAAAATTAGATGACTTTGGCTTCGTTCTTGAGCTTTTCAACCAGCTCATCGACCGACTTAACCTTGATACCAGCTTTACGCTCAGCAGGTGGCTCAACTTTCAAGGTTTTTACTTTTGGTGTGGTGTCAACACCAAAGTCTGCTGGAGTTTTGGTATCCAGCGGCTTCTTACGGGCTTTCATGATGTTTGGCAGTGCTGCATAGCGTGGCTCGTTCAGACGCAAGTCTGTGGTCACGATAGCAGGCAATGGCAAGGCAACAGTTTGTAGACCGCCATCAATCTCACGCGTTACATTCATGGTACCGTCAGCGATGACCACTTCAGAGGCGAAAGTCCCTTGACCCACGCCCATCAATGCCGCCAACATCTGACCTGTTTGGTTGTTGTCATCATCAATGGCTTGTTTGCCCAACAGCACCACTTGAGGTTGCTCTTGATCAACGATACCTTTGAGGATTTTGGCCACCGCCAGCGAGCTGACTTGGTCATCGGTTTGAACCAAGATGCCACGGTCGGCACCCAGTGCCATCGCAGAGCGGATCTGTTCTTGAGCTGCGGCAGGGCCAACAGACACAACAACGATTTCAGTCACGATGCCTTTTTCTTTTAGGCGAACGGCTTCTTCTACGGCGATTTCACAGAATGGGTTAATCGACATTTTGACGTTGGTCAGATCAACACCAGTCTTATCCGCCTTGACGCGGACTTTGACGTTGTAATCGACAACGCGCTTGACAGCAACAAGAGCCTTCATGGAATCCTCGGCTTCAGCTATGGAAAGAATTTACAGTTGTACCCACTGGCACACTGATACAAATGGCGCATTATCTTGCTATTGCGAGACTCTGAGGTCAAGCCGCAATTCGCAGTTTGACGTGAATCTGTCACAATTTTCAGCATTTTAAGGACATTTCATCAATGCCAACGGCTTTGACAGCTCAGTCAATCGAATTGGAAGGCGACTGTCAATGACTGAACTACACTTGTTTACAGGCATTCATGCAAAAACTGACA
>JAYXXU010000315.1:0-5817 GCA_036019135.1 Pseudomonadota bacterium
CAGCTTGAGCGTGGTGGTTTTGCCAGAGCCAGCATAGGCCATGATTTTGAATGACTCACCGCGGCTGGCTTGATCGATCGCGGCGAGTTGTTCATCAGTCGCCTTCACGGGCGTCTACAGCTTCGGCGCTGGGTTTGGGTTCAACCAGCCTGCCTAACAACAGTCCAAACTCAAACAGCAACCACATCGGAATCGCCAGCATCAGCATGGACAATCCATCGGGTGGCGTCACCACGGCAGACACCGCAAAGCAACCCACAATGATATAGCGGCGTTTATCAACCAAAGAATCTACTGTGACCACCCGTGCCAAAATCAACAGCAGCGTTGCAATCGGTACTTCAAAGGTCAGCCCAAACACCAAGAACAGCTTTAAGGCAAAGGTCAAATAGCTATCAATGTCGGTCATCGGCACGACATTCTCAGGCGAGAACATCATAAAAAATTTCAGGACGTTTGGCAGAGCTAAAAAATAAGCGAATGCAATCCCGAGATAAAACAGCACAATACTTGACAGCAAAATCGGAATCGCAATGCGTTTTTCGTTTTTGTACAGCGCAGGGGCAATGAACTGCCAAATCTGATGCAGGATATAAGGCATGGCAATAAAAAACGCCACATACAACGTCAGCTTGATTGGCGACATGAATGTCGTGGTGACATCGGTCGCAATCATGGTGGCATTGGCGGGCAAGTGCTGTTGTAGCGGCTCAGACAAAATTTGATATAAATCGCGGGCAAAATACGCCAGCACCACAAAAATCCCGATGACAGCGACAAAAATCCGCACCAAATGGGCGCGTAACTCAATCAAGTGCGCCGTAATCGGCATCGATTTGAGATCTTCTGAACTCGGTGGTGGTAGTGCGTTACTCATGCAGTTGGGGTATCCATAACGCGCGCACGATAGGGTGGCTTCGGCAAAAATTCAGCACGCTCAATCTCTGTAATCAGAATATAAGCTGGATATTCGGCCTGTTGCGCCGCTTGTGTCGCTTGATCAATCGCATGTTGTACTGCGTCAGATGATGGAGTATGGGGAGCGGTATCGTTGACTTGAATGGTGGTGTTCATACCACTTTGGATTTGATTGATTTCGTCGCGCATGGCTTGTTCGGCTTGGCGAATACTGGCCAGCTCACGTTCCACCCGCTGCTTCATTTCGAGGCCGTTGACCTCTTGCTCGATCTCGCGTTGGATATTGCCCAAGCTGCGCCGAATACGGCCATACCATGCACCCGCCATACGCGCCGCATGCGGCAATTTTTCTGGCCCAAGCACGATGAGTGCAATCGCACCCAGTAGCATGATTTCAGTAAATCCTATATCAAACACAGTAGCGGCGACTCACAGCAGGCCAGTAATCGTCATCAGCATCTCAAGTGCAACAGATTAAGGTTAGACTTTGTCACGTTGATCAGTGCGCTGTGCCTGACCATCAATCGTCCGATTGTCTTCGACGCTCGGCGATGGCTTATCTTCGTCGCTTTTCATGGCATCTTTAAAGCCCTTGACTGCACCACCAAGATCTTTGCCTGCATTACGCAGCTTGTGTGTGCCGAATACGACAATGACAACCACTAACAAAATCAGCCAGTGTGTAATTGAAAAGCTGCCCATGATAAATTCCTCAATCTGGTTTGGGATACACCCTCATGCCCAGCATGAACGCCCAATGTGAAGTGTTGATGATTATGATGAACGCGCGGCTTTTTCGGTCAAACCCGACAAATCGAAGCGCCGAGCCAGTTCATCCAAAATCGCCTGTGGCGCGACATTGAAATGCCCTAGCATGACAATAGCATGAAACCATAAATCAGCGGTTTCATAAATCAGCGCATCGGTCTGCTCAGGTGTACTGTCTTTGGCCGCCAAAATCATCTCAATAGACTCTTCGCCGACTTTTTCTAAAATCTTGTTCAGCCCTTTGTGATAGAGGCTGGCAACATAAGAGGAGTCAGGTGAAGCGCGCTTGCGCTCCTGCACAATGTGTGCCAAGTGCGCCAAAACATCGACAGTCTCGCGCGACATGGTCTCGGATTGTGGGCTGGAATCGTGCGCATGGGCGGCATGATAAATATCATTCGGATCTTTTTTGACAGCATCGACGATTTGCCAACCGTCTGGCGTGAGTACGCGATAAAAGCATGATTCGCGTCCCGTATGGCACGCAATCCCACCATGTTGGGTGATGATTAGTACAATGACATCGGCATCGCAATCGAGGCGAATTTCATGCACGGTCTGGAAATGACCAGACTCTTCCCCTTTGTGCCAGAGTTTGTTGCGCGAACGTGACCAATACACCCCTTGTTTTTTTTCGGCGGTGTGTTGTAGAGCATCGCGATTCATCCATGCCACCATCATGATCCGACCCGTGTCACGATCTTGAGCAATGGCAGGAATCAAGCCGTTTTGATCAAATTTTACGTCATCTAGCCAGTTGGACATGCCAGCATTCACTTGTGATTATCCCAGTAGGTGCAACATTGTATGTCAGATTATTCGGTTTGCCTAATCCAGACGTGTGCCACAATAGCGGGTCTACGGTCATGCGCTGATGTGTGCATATAAAGCATGAACACGCGCTAATCAAACCTATGTTTGAGCAGTGTTTTTGAGTATTCTATCTGAAGCGGGCAGGCATGGAGTGCTGTCATTGGTGATGTACAAGGATAGGCGGAGTCAGACGGATGATTGAGTATTTTTTTAACTTCGATGATGGCAAGCAACTGCATTTTCAGGTGGACTTAGATCGGCAACTTGAGCCCGTAAAAAAGCCAACAAATGCACCGACTTGGACCAAGCTTGGTAATAATCAATGCGCCAACTGTCCCCTTAGCCCAACGGTTTTTAGCCATTGTCCTGCTGCAATAGACTTGGATCAGGTGATTAGTAAACTGCCCAAAATTCCCGCCAGAACCAAATTAAATATCACAGTCGTCACGCCTGAGCGTGAGTATATGAAACGTGTGATGCTAGAAGAGGGTGTGCGTGCGCTGATGGGGCTGATCATGGCGACCAGTGCCTGTCCTGTCTTAAGTACGTATCGGCCAAATGCGCGGCATCATTTGCCCTTTGCGAGTCTGGAGGAGTCAGTGTTGCGCTCGGCGTCGTTGTATTTGATGAAGCAGTATTTTATTGCGCAAGAAGGTGGCCAGCCTGATTGGGAGCTTCGAGGTCTGATCAAAGCTAATGAGGAGTTGCAATTGGTGAATCATGCGTTTTGGCAGCGCACCATGAGCGCCTTCCAAAGTGATGCTAACTCTAAAGCCTTGCTGAGTTTTTTTACACTGTCGTCGAATATGTCAGCGTCTTTGCCCAACCAGTTAAATCGAATGAAATTGGTGTTTTTTAGTGGGTAGGCTGGGGGATTAATGCGTAAAAGGATTGGTCATCTATCGCTCTTTGCTTGACTCGCTCTAGGTTGATGTTAGAGGCTGCTTTTGCTCTGCGTAAACAAAAAGGGTATTTCACAACCGTTAAAGGACTTAAATATGTTGTTTAGAAAATTTCTTCCGAAGCACGGCACATGCGGAGTGGGTGACCAAAGGCAGTTTTGATCAAGCGTTGCCAGCGCTTCTTCATGCGACATGCTCATATCGTATTATGAATAGTCAAACCACTGGTGGGGTGCGATATATTTATCCAACTCATGTCAGCTATGCGAGTGGTTTTTATCGTCTCGCAGTAGAGGGGGGAATTCAGTCGTTACGCAATATGACTCAAGTCAATATTAACGAGCCACCAATCAGGAAGTCGATTGAGGATCAGTTTTTTCATGTAGTGAATAGCACTGAAAATCACTCGGGAAATTTAAAATCTCTCTTATTAGTGTTTGAGGTTCGAAGCCCTACCTCTCCATATGTGGGTAATCGCATCACTGTGCAAAGTGAAACCTATCGGCCAGAGCGAAACTATGGGCATACAGGTATTTTTCAAAAGCTTTTACCTGTAGAAGCGCTACCTTATTTCCATTTGCAAGAAAACTGTTCTTAATCAATCTAGGGCTACTGACTCACTTTGAGTCAGTAGCATGCCTGTCAAAGCGTTATACCCCTGTGATAACACTATCACTTGGCCCGATGGTTTCGAGATGTTGCGGCAGTGGTGTGAGGCTAGGGTTGACCTTTCGATCTGCAAAATAATGCTTCAGGGTGCGATCAATACTTGGAAATGCCAACTCCCCCCACGGAATATCTGCTTCCTCAAATAACGCACACTCAAGGCTTTCACTCCCGACCCCAAACATCCCATCATCTAAGTCACATTTAAACAGCATATAGACTTGGCCGATGCGTGGAATGTTATAGATGCAGTACAGTTGTTGCTGGCTGACCCGCCCTTCGGCTTCCTCCCATGTTTCGCGTGCTGCACCTGCTTCGATGGTTTCACCGATTTCCATAAACCCTGCGGGCAGCGTCCACAAGCCATAGCGTGGCTCAATCGCACGGCGACACAGCAGGACTTTGCCTTGCCATAGGGCGAGCGTGCCACAGATGATTTTGGGGTTTTCGTAGTGAATATAATCGCAGTTGCTACACACAGCACGGCGACGGCTGTCGCCCTCAGGGATACTCAAATGGGTGGGGTGGCCGCAGCGTAGACAAAAAGCCATGATGACAATCGCACTCTCATACAATACTGCCGCAGCATAACTGAAAAATCCGTTGACGGCAGCTTTGACCGCCAAGAGACCACACGGCTGACGCTGTAGATCGGCTGATCCATTTGGCTTGATCTGACAAACCCATCCTGAACATACAGTTTTTGAGTGTAAAAAACGCTAAACTGGCCACTTGTTTGTTTGCGAATGCTGGAACCAGACTGATGCGCCGTTTATCCACCCAAGATGCTGACTTTGCCACGCAGCTTAAGCAGTTGCTGGCTTTTGAAACTGTTAATGATCCTGAGCTATTGCGCACAGTGGATCAAATCATTGCGGATGTACGGGCGCATGGTGATGCGCATGTCCTCGCATTGACCCAGCAGTTTGATCAGCATCCTGCCCAAAGCATGGCTGAGTTGGAGTTGGGACAGGCGGCGCTCAAAACCGCTTTTGATGGCCTGAATCCCGAGGTGCGAACGGCATTGGAGTTGGCTGCACAACGGATTCGTGAGTTTCACCAGCGCCAAGTGCAAGATTCTTGGCAATATCAAGACGCACTGGGCAATACTCTTGGTCAAAAAGTCACGCCGCTAGATCGAGTCGGGATTTATGTACCGGGTGGCAAAGCCTCTTATCCATCCTCAGTGCTGATGAACGCGATTCCCGCACATGTCGCGGGTGTGCCTGAAATCATCATGGTCGTACCTGCGCCCAAAGGTGAGTTGAATGCATTGGTACTGGCGGCAGCACATTTGGCGGGGGTATCACGCTTGCTGACCATTGGTGGGGCGCAAGCGGTAGCAGCCTTGGCCTATGGTACAGAGAGTATTCCCCAAGTCGATAAAATCACTGGGCCAGGTAATCGCTATGTCGCGGCAGCCAAGCGGGCGGTATTTGGTCAGGTCGGCATTGATATGATTGCAGGGCCATCGGAGATTTTGGTGTATGCCGAAGGCGACAATAACCCAGCATGGTTGGCTATGGATGTACTGTCACAGGCCGAGCATGATGAGGTGGCACAGTCGATTTTGATCAGTAGCGATGCGGATTTACTGGATCAAGTCGAAGCCGCGATTGCTACGCATTTGCAAACATTACCTAAAGCCAGAATCGCCCAAACCTCCCTACAAAATCGTGGTGCATTGATTTTGGTGCGTGATCGTGCTGAAGCATTGGATCTGATTAATCAAATTGCACCTGAACATTTA
>JAYXXU010000316.1:0-13175 GCA_036019135.1 Pseudomonadota bacterium
CAGTGCCTTACTGGTGAGTCCAACAGGCCAGTGGGTTGGGGCAAGCATTCGATGGGCTGTGGCGGCCTTATAAATCACTTGGGCGACATCGTCAGCGTTGAGATGGACGCCCATTTTTTTGATGCTACCTGCATCCATGTTAGTCACCATTGCCGTCTGAACAAACATCGGCATGATGTCCATGACCCGAATCTGATACGTTTTCCATTCGCCATCGAGTGCCTCAGTCAGCCCACGTACCGCAAATTTACTGGCAGAGTAGCTGGCAAGGTTGGTTTGCCCATAGATGGCAGATGCTGAAGAAAGATTGATCACCCGTGCGCCGTGCGGATTGGCCTTGAGGTGAGGGAAAGCGCTATGGCAGCCATTGAGCACGCCGTTGATGTTGACCTGCATGGTGCGGACATGGTCGACCAGACGAGTATTTTCAAATGCACCCGAATATAAAATCCCCGCATTATTTAACAGAACATCCAATTGACCCGCCCAACTGACAAAGGCATCCAGCGCGGATTGCCATTGTTGAGCGTTGCCGACATTTAATGAGCCTGCCATGGCGCGATCACTGCCAATCTCTTGCGCGAGCTTGGCTACCGCTGCAAAGTTTTGATCAAATAAACCAACTTGCCAGCCTGACTCTGCAAACAAGCGTGCAGTTGCTGCACCAATGCCCGCACCTGCCCCCGTGATAAAAATTGATTTTTTCGACATGCCTTTGATCCTCAATGAAGTGCCAATCCGTGATGGACAATCATGCCAGATCATTCACTGGACGGGTACGAGATTTTTACGGGGTGCGACTGATACAATATGGCCGATAAGCTGACCAAATCGTATGCGAAGGACAACTGATGAGTGATCATGGGATCAATGCATTGCTAGACATTATGGCACAGTTACGTCGCGAGTGTCCTTGGGATCAAGCACAAACACCAAGTAGCTTGACGCGCTATGCGATTGAGGAGGCCTATGAGGTGGAGGCCGCAGTGCGTGATGGTGACCCGAATGCAGTCTGTGATGAGTTGGGTGATTTGCTTTTACAAGTGGTATTTCAAGCACAAATGTACCAAGAGCAAGGTGTGTTTAGCTTTGCTGATGTCGTTGCAGGATTGCAAGCCAAGTTGATTCGGCGGCATCCACATGTGTTTGCGCAGCAGCACGCGGCGGATGCTGATGCTGTGGCACAGGCATGGGATCAGATTAAACAAACCGAACATAATGGTCAGCGCCGCCGCCTGGATCAAGTCAAAGCAGGTTCAGGACTGATGCAGGCACAAGATTTGCAAAAACAAGCGGCCAAAGTGGGATTTGATTGGCCAGATGTGGCGGGCGCACAAGCCAAGCTACATGAGGAAATCACCGAGCTTGAACAGGCGATGGCAAAGGAGGATGGCGCTGCGATCATGGATGAGTTAGGCGATTGTTTGTTTGCATTGGTCAATGTCGCACGCAAGCTAAATGTTCAGAGTGAAATGGCAATTTTGGGTACAGTGCATAAATTCAAAACCCGTTTTGCGTATATTGAGGATGCACTGGCCAAGCGCGGGCTTACGCCAGAACACAGCAATTTAGCCGAAATGGATCTATTATGGGAGGAAGCCAAAGCCATTTTGCGCTTGTCGGAGTCTTCGCATGAGTGATGTCTCGTTAGTTGATCCTTTTGCCCGTGTGATTCGTTATGTGCGTTTGTCTGTGACGGATCGCTGTGATTTTCGTTGCGTGTACTGCATGTCCGAAAAAATGACATTCTTGCCACGTGATCGCTTGCTCACACTGGAAGAAATTGCACGGTTGGGACGGATTTTTGCCAGTTTGGGTGTGCAGACTTTTCGACTAACGGGGGGGGAGCCGCTGGTACGCCGCAATTTGCCTTGGTTGGTTACGCAGTTGGCACAGCAGGCAGATGTGGTCATGACCAGCAATGGATCGCGTTTGGATCGGTTTGCTCAACCGCTCAAAGATGCGGGGATGTCACGGATTAATGTCAGTTTAGATTCGCTTGATCCACAGCAGTTTCGAGCGATTACACGGACGGGTGAGCTGGCCGATGTATTGCGTGGTATTGAGGCTGCGCAGCAGGTTGGTTTTACGGTTAAGCTGAATGTGGTGGTGATGAAAGGTCGCAATGACTCGCAGATTTTGCCGATTGTGGCTTTTGCTCAACAGCGTGGCTTGGATGTCTCATTTATTGAGGAAATGCCACTGGGGCAGATCAGTGAGCATTCACGGTTGTTGACGTTTATGCCGAGTGCCGAAATCCGCGCGTTGATTTCGCAGCATTACGATCTGATCCAAACCGACTATCAGACCCAAGGTCCATCGCGCTATGTACAGTTGGCGGATAGTGCAACGCGGATTGGATTCATTTCGCCGCATAGCCATAATTTTTGTGGTGATTGTAATCGGGTGCGTGTGACCAGTGAAGGCCGCTTATTATTGTGTTTGGGCAATGAGCAAGGCATGGATTTATTACCACTGCTGCGTGATCAGGCCAGTGATTCAGAGATTGCATCAACAATTCTACAGGCGTTAACACAAAAGCCTGAGCGCCATGACTTTGATTTGACCACAGCGCCACAGATCGTACGTTTTATGAATATGACGGGTGGATGACCAAAACTGCTTGAAACCTGCCATATGGATTGAGTAACCTTGCTGAATTGGTCGCTACAACAATGATAACGCCAATTTTATTACACAAACTCAAGGTAGACTGCAATGAACCTATGGCGATTTTTTATGCTGATTCCCATGTTGCTGTGTTGTTCATGGATGAGTGTGGCCAGTCCACAATGCGCTGCATCACCACAAGATGCCCAGCGTATTTTGATGACCAAGAATCCATTTTCGGCATCAACACCGACGCAACATCCCCCCGCCACCGCTCAAAATCACCATCCGTCCCAAAAAATGGCACAAATCGTCAATATTAATCAGGCAGATGCTGCGACACTCGCCAGACTGCTGACAGGTGTTGGTGCAAAAAAAGCGCAAGCGATCATTGAGTATCGTCAAACGCATGGTGATTTTCAACGGATTGATGACTTGGTATTGGTCAAAGGCATTGGTGCTGCAACGCTCGAAAAAAATCGAGATCGTATTCGTCTAAACTAAATTCAACTATGCAGTGTGTAATGGCAGTGTTACGAATTTACCCTCTTTTTGTGTAGAGGGTAACAATAGATGTTACCCCACACAGCATCTCTATTGATAGCTACTCACCCGCTACGAAAATTTTTTGTCTAACACATTGTTATGACTAATTTTTATTTAATCTCCTTCGTTTCTGCAAAATTGGCATGCTTTCTGCAATCTATCAAGTAGAGCATCCGATAACAGCATAAGCTCGTCAAAGCCAACCGCACGCAATCGATGAGTCAGAATAATAAGCGATGACTCATCCATGATGTGCTGACAAGCAGGAAAACGAGGGAGCTCAACAGCTAAAAATAACTGATAAGCAGTTGACTAGTTAAATAATAAAAGAATAAAAATACGAGAAATAGCGCACGCGGAGGCTTACCCCTCCGCGTTTTTTTTATGTTGGAGGATGAGATGTTGTACAAAAATTGCTGATTGATCAACAAACCGCTATGATCAACACGCATTACGCCCCATTGTTTTATTGTTTGCTTTTAAGGAGCATGCTGCCTGTGCAAACGTTGCGCGCATCCAAGCTTGGCTTGAACCCTACGCTATTGTCTCCTGCAATTTTAGATATATTAACGACACTCACTGAAGCGGGTTTTGAGGCTTATATTGTGGGTGGAGGTGTTCGAGATTTATTGCTGGGGCTACACCCAAAAGATTTTGATGCCGTGACAAACGCCACACCCAGTCAAATTAAATCAGTCTTTGGTAAGCGTTGTCGCATTATTGGTCGGCGGTTCGAGCTGGCACATGTGTACTCTGGTCGGGATATGATTGAGGTGGCGACGTTTAGAGCCCCGCCGCATCGCCCAAACACCACCGCTTCAGGCATGGTGACGCGTGACAATGTCTGGGGCAATATTGAACAAGATTTTGTGCGGCGTGATTTTACGATTAACGCACTGTATTATCAGCCAATGAAAGGTCAAGTCTTGGATTTTTGTCATGCATTGACGGATATTCGAGACAAAAAAATTCGATTTTTGGGTCAGCCAATTCAGCGGTTTGAGGAAGATCCTGTACGCATGCTACGGGTCTTGCGCTTTGCGGCCAAATTAAAGTTTCAGATGGATGCATCGATACGACAGGCACTCACGCCAAAATTGGCCGAGCGTTTGTTAGAAGTTTCACCGCATCGGCTGTACGATGAAACCCAGAAGATGTTTAGTGGTGGGTATTTAACACCTTTGTTGCCGCTGATGCTTGAACATCATGTTTGGCCGATGTTGTTGGCTGATGTTGCACCAGTCCTGACGGCATTCATTCAGCGTGCAGCCGAAAATACTGATGTTCGGATTGCATCGGGTAAGAGTATCAATCCTGCATTTTTTTATGCTGTCCTATTGTGGCAGCCGTTCTTGCAGCGCGTGCAGCAGCTAGAAGGACAAGGGTTGGCTTCGCACGATGCATGGACACAAGCAGGGGTCGATGTGTTGCGGCGGCAACAGCGCCACACGGCTATTCCACGTTATGCGGAGATGTTCATCCGTGAAATCTGGGAGTTACAGCCGCGCTTGATTCAGCCAAAAGCAAGACAGATTCCGAGTTTAGTGACCTTACCGCGCTTTCGTGCAGCATTTGACTTTTTGTATTTGCGTGAGCAGGTGGCAGACGGGCAGACAGAAGGTATGGGGCAGTGGTGGCATGACTATCAAGCGCTCGATAATGACCAGCGCGAGCAGGCGATTCGGTTGTTTAATCGTCAGCAATTGCGGCAACGGCGACAACAACCCATTGCGGTGCTGGCAACGTCAGAGCGGGTCGTCGCAATTGATCCGAATGCGACATTAGCAGACCTTGCGATTCAGGCAGAGGCAACACTGGAGTCCCGTTCTGCTCGTCGGCGTCGGGTTCGGCGCGAGAAAGCCCAAGCGAATGTACGAGAGACCCAAAATGCTCGTCGTGTGGCGGTGTTAGCCACTGAAGTTGAGCCAACCGATGCTTTGATGACGACGGGCATGAAGCCCAATGTCCATACGCGTGCCCCACATGGGTCACAAGATTCCAATTTGCCGCGTCGTCGTCGCCGTCCACGAGATTTGTCACAAGTATTTATGGGGCCGTATTAGTGATACGGCAGACATATATTGGTCTCGGCAGTAATCTGGGGCATTCGCAAGCGCTTTTGATCGAAGCAGTCGTTGCATTGCGTCAGTTGGGTCAGGTGCGTGTCTCCAGATTGTATGCCAGTGCGCCGATGGGGCCACAGGATCAGCCCGATTATCTGAATGCTGTGGTGGCATTGACCACGGATCTTACACCTGACACATTGCTTCGGTATACCCAGCAATGTGAGCAGGCGGCGGGTCGGGTACGTCAACGTCACTGGGGTGAGCGGACATTAGACTTGGATATTTTGCTGATGGATGGGGTGCAAATTGATTTGCCACATTTGGTGATTCCGCATGTCGGAATTTTACAGCGTGCGTTCGTGGTTCAACCGTTATTAGATGTCTGGCCTGATGCCCAAGTCGGCGGTGTTGATTTGCGTGATTTGGCAGTGGCACAAACCAGTGAAGGGATTCGGGTGGTTGCTGATTCAACATGGATCGATCCGTCTTAGGAATTCAAAGCCTAACCGATTTTTTGCTGGAGAGTGTGCATGATTAGTCTAAGCCAACTGATGGCCTATAAGGCCAACGGGACGAAGTTTTCGTGTCTGACTTGTTATGACGCAAGTTTTGCACAGGCAATGCAAAATGCAGAAGTCGATACGATTCTGATCGGTGATTCCTTGGGCATGGTCGTACAAGGTCAGAGCTCAACCTTGCCTGTGACAGTGGATGATATTGCCTATCATACCCGTGCGGTTGCACGCGGTAATCAGCATGCCTTACTGTTGGCAGATTTGCCGTTTATGAGCTATGCCACGATTCCAGATGCGATTCGATCTGCGACGGCGTTGATGCAAGCAGGTGCACATGTGGTCAAGCTAGAGGGTGGTGCTTGGCTGGCTGAGACGGTGCGTGTGTTGGCGCAAGGCGGTATTCCCAGTTGTGTACATTTGGGATTGACGCCGCAGTCAGTTAATGTGTTTGGTGGCTATAAAGTACAGGGCAAAACCCGTGCGACCGCAGATCAACTACTTGCCGATTGTGAAGCGGTGGTGGCAGCAGGTGCGGCATTGCTGTTATTGGAGTGTGTGCCTGCACAGTTGGCACGCGAAGTGCAAGCACAATTTGCTGTACCTGTGATCGGGATTGGCGCAGGTGCGGATTGTGATGGGCAGGTATTGGTCATGCATGACATGTTGGGGTTACATCATGGCAAGCCCGCACGGTTTGTGCGTAATTTTATGCAGGATGCGAATAGCATAGAGGAGGCTTTCCGGCAGTTTCATTTGGCAGTACGTCAAGGACAATATCCGGCAGCCGAACATACTTTTCAGATTGAGCTTTAGTCAATGAAGACGGAAACCACGATACAAGGCCTACATGCTGCATTAGGCGCGGCACGCACGGCGCGTAAAGCAATTGGGTTTGTACCCACCATGGGCAATCTGCATGAAGGGCATTTGCGCTTGGTGCAAGAAGCACGTAATCGCTGTGATATTGTGGTGGTGAGCATTTTTGTCAATCCAACCCAGTTTGGGCAGGGGGAGGATTTTGAGCGCTATCCACGCACGCTAGAAGAAGATTCTAAGCTGTTGTTTGATGCTGATTGCGATATTTTGTTTGCACCGACCGTGTCACAAATGTATGGCGATAGTCCACAACAAACCACTGTACAGGTCAATTCGATTGCTGATGATTTGTGTGGTCGTAGCCGTGTTGGACATTTTACGGGTGTAGCGACGGTCGTCACCAAGCTGTTTAATATTGTGCAACCGAATGTGGCTTTTTTTGGTGAGAAAGATTATCAGCAGGTGGCGGTGATTCGGCATTTGACCCGTGATCTGTGTTTTCCGTTGGATGTGATTGGTGTGCCGACTGTTCGTGCAGCAGATGGCGTGGCATTGAGTTCGCGTAATGGTTATTTGACCCCGACGCAGCGTGCGACGGCGCCCGTGATTTATCAAACTATGCAAGCGATTGCGCAGCGGTTACAAGCGGGTGAAACGGATTATGCGCTGTTGATGCAGCAGGGGACACAACAACTACAAGCCGCAGGTCTGTTGGTGGATTATGTCGAGATTCGTAATCCAATGCTGGCTCAGCCAACGCCGCAAAGTACCGAATGGGTTGTACTGGTGGCTGCCAAGTTGGGCAATACACGCTTGATTGATAATCTCACTGTACAGCAAGCCAAGTTGTCATCTTGATTGTGTCATCATGGCAAGGATTGCAGGATGATGACCAAGGATATTGATGATGAAAAAGCTATTAATTGTCTCAGGACGTTCTGGCTCAGGTAAAAGCTCAGCGCTGCACATGCTAGAGGACTTGGGCTATTACTGCATTGATAATCTGCCATTATCCCTGTTGCCAGATATTGTGGCACGGCTCGACCGCGAAAAAAATCTTGATATGTTGGCGCTCGGGGTCGATGTGCGTACCCCGCGTTCAGATTTGATGCAGTTTGAAGAGATTTATTTGCAACTGCAAAAATATGCCGACCCCGAAATTTTATTTTTAAATGCACGAGATGATGTGTTGTTGGCACGTTTTGCATCGACTCGTCGGCGTCATCCGCTGACAGATCGTTATAGTACGCTGTCAGAAGCACTACATGCAGAAGAGTCTCTGTTGGCCGCGATTGCACGTCATGCGACGTTGAGTTTGGACACCAGTAGCCTCAATATCCATGAGTTGCAGCACACTTTGTCGGTCAAGATGGGGCAAGGTGATCGAATGATTTTGATTTTACAATCATTTGGTTATAAGCGTGGTGTGCCGTTAGATGCGGATTTTGTGTTTGATATTCGTCATTTGCCAAACCCACATTGGCAGCCTGATTTGCGGGCGCTGACAGGGATGGACAAGGAGGTGCAGTCTTTTTTTGAAAGCCATGCGGCCGTTGAGGATATGTACCAAGATATTTTACAATTTTTACAAAAATGGCTGCCTGTTTTTGCTGAGGGACATCGTAATTATTTGACTGTGGCGATTGGTTGTACAGGTGGACAGCACCGTTCGGTGTATATGGTCAATAGACTGAGCGATGCACTTAAGGCACAATGGCCGACGCAAACTTTACACCGTGAACTGAAATACTGGTCATGATTGATACCACACTTGATGTTGTGAATAAACTGGGCTTACATGCGCGCGCGAGTGGCAAGCTGATTGAGGTAACCACTGCGTATCGTGCAACGATACAAATTGGTCGGGGTGATCAACTGGTAGATGCTAAAAACATCATGTCGCTTTTGATGCTGGGTGCGGGTCAAGGGACGACGCTGCGCCTTGTGGTGGATGGTGTAGACGAGCAAAAAGCGGCAGATGCGGTGCAGGCATTGTTTGCCGCCCGCTTTTATGAATCGGAGTAGGTGGTATGTCTCGGCATCGTCGGCAAGATCCAGAAAATGCTTGGGAGGATCTCGAAGAGCGTCCCAGCAAAACTGAGCAAAAAAAAGCGATGCAGCGCTTGCAAGCGTTGGGGCAACAACTGGCTGAATTGTCACCCGCCCAAATCAAGAAGCTGCCTGTTAATGAGTATCTGATTGATACGCTACTGCAACTACATGAAATCACGGCACATGAAGCGCGCCGTAGACAATTTCAGTTGGTGGGTAAGCTGCTGCGCAGTGAAAATGAGGGCGTGATCATTGCGGCGTTGTCGAATCGACAGTCTCAGCGTAAGCAAGCGCAGTTGTCACGTTGGCTGGAACGTCTGGTTGAGCAGGGTGACTTGGCCGTGAATGAGTTTGTGCGGCAGTATGTGGCGGCAGAGCGGCATACCTTGCGGCAACATGTGTTACGGTTGCAGCGTGCGATTGCGCAGCAAGACCCTGAGCCACAGCAAGCCGAATACCGCCAAAATCTTGTCAACTATATCCAGCAAGTGGCTTTACTCTCTGAGTAGTGAGAGGCTGATTCTCACCCCTATATCCTCAATTTTTGAACTATATGTATCAAAAAGTGCCATGCAGCATGACTGCACGGCACTTTTTTAACATTTAAAAGATCTGATCAGGTGTGACACGGTTGGCTGGTGGTGTTGTGTTGCGCGGTGCAGTATTGTTACTTTGCGCTTGGCTGCTTTGCGTCTGTCCCTCACGATAGCTACCACTTTGAACTGTACCTGGTGTGAGCCGTGTCACAGGCAGTGTTGGATCAATCGAGCTTGGCTGTGGCGCAACTGGGCGCGGTGGTGGCGTAGGTCGACGAATCACGATACCCATCGGTGGTGCTTTGGCACGTGCTTCAATTCGACGTTGCGCATCATCTTCGCTCGCCACTTGATCAATCTCGCTCCGATTTTTTTCAGCAGAGCGTAATGCCCCTTGGCGGGTGATCCATTGCTCAGGCACATCGGCCAGCGCCTTACCCATAAATGCACTCCAAATCGGCAATGCTGCAACCCCACCATATTCACGCCGTCCTAAAGTGCGTGGCTGATCGAAGCCAACCCAAGCAACTGCAACCAAGGTCGGATGAAAGCCTGAAAACCAAGCATCTTTGGCATCATTGGTGGTTCCTGTCTTACCCGCGATATCGTTACGCCCTAGTTTTAAGGCAGCACGAGCTGTACCAACCTGTACCACATCTCGTAGAATATTTGCCATGTCATAGGCTGCTTCGGCCTTCACAATCCGCTCAGCAGGCTTGTATATTGCAATTGTTGGTGGGGCAGACGGCTTGGTCTCATCAATTGTAGGCTCAACCGCCATACCAGCATCATCAGCAGCAACTGCCTGAATCAGGGGGTTACTCGGGGATTCAGGGGGTTGATTGGCTGCACAATCTCGGCACACCGTGGCAGGGTTGGCACGATAGAGTACGTTGCCATGATAGTCTTCAATGCGCTCAATAAAATGAGGCTGTACACGATAGCCGCCATTGGCAAAAGCGGCATAACCTGTCGCGATTTGTACGGGCAGCACTTGCGCTGTGCCCAGTGCCAAAGTGAGATTGCGTGGTAGCTCTTGCTCCACCATGCCGAAGTTGACCAAATAACGTCTTGCTCGATCAATGCCAACTGATTGTAAGAGTCGAATGGAGACGAGATTACGTGATAGATACAGCGCCCGCCGCAATGTCACATCGCCCAAAAAACGTCCATCAGAGTTTTTTGGACGCCATTTTCCGACTTGGAGTGGGGCATCACTGATTGGACTCTGTGGACTAAAACCACGCTCAAGCGCGAGAGAGTAAACGAACGGCTTAATGGCTGAGCCGGGTTGACGCCAGCCTTGAATACTGCGATTAAATTTACTGGCAGCAAAATCATAACCCCCAACCACCGCTTCAATGGCACCATTATCTGGATTGAGTGCAATGAGTTGTCCTTGAACGGCTGGAATTTGAACTAACGACCAAGTGCGAGCGTCATCTTCACCACTGGAACGTAAGCGCACGATATCTTTGGCTTTTACAATTTGGCTAGCATTTGCAGGTGTGCCGCCTGCTCGATTGGCATTGTAGTAACGCCGTGCCCAAGACATGCCACTCCAAGGCACTGTGACAACACTGCCATCTTGTAGCTCAGCCTTGAAGCTGTTTTTAAGGACTTGTGTCACTTTTGCGGGTTGCAAATCACCGACCACAACGAAGCTGTTGAGCGGCTTATCGTGCGCTTCTGCGCCACGCCAACCATGTCTACGATCGTAGGCTTCCAAACCACGTTTGACGGCTTGGTCAGCGGCTTCTTGTCTTTCGCTATGGACGGTGGTGTAGACACGCCAGCCAGAATATTGTGCTTCTGTTCCGAAGTTGTTGACCAGCTCGCCGCGTACCATCTCGGCCAAATAAGGTGCGCGTAAATCAAGCTGCTTGGTATGCATGTTAAGGCCAACAGGTGCAGTGATGGCGGCTTGGTAAGCCTGCTGAGAAATATAACCCAACTGCAACATCCGTCCAATGATCCAGTTACGGCGCTCAAGTGCTCGCTCAGGATTGGCAACTGGATTATAGCGCGACGGTGCTTTGGGCAGACCAGCTATCATCGCCATTTCGGCGATGCTCAGCTCATCTAGTGATTTGTTGTAATAGATTCGCGCGGCAGCAGAGATGCCGTAGGCATTTTGACCCAGAAAAATTTTATTGACGTACAGCGTAAAAATTTCCTCTTTGCTCAGCGTCTGCTCAATTTTACGTGCTAAAAAAATCTCAGTCAGTTTGCGGCGCAAAGTACGCTCAGGACTGAGGTAGTAATTTTTAGCCACCTGCATTGTAATCGTCGAGCCGCCCGTTTGGGTAGAGCCACTCTGAACGGCTTCGGTGATGGCTCGCCCTAAGCCTTTGAAGCTGACGCCACTGTGGCTAAAAAAAGACGCGTCTTCTGCGGCCAAAAACGCATGTACCATGTGTTCAGGAATCTGTTGATATGCGACAGGCTCGGATTGTTTTTCGCCAAACTCGCCAATCAACTTGTCATCGCGCGTGTAAACTTGCAACGGCATTTCGATTTGGGCATCTTGCAAACGCGCCATATCAGGCAGCGTTGGCGCCAAATAAAGATACATTCCGTAGAAACCAATCGGAATAGACAACACCAAAACGCAAAGCAAGGCACAAACCAAGCTAAAGAATGGGTAAATCAGGCCTGCACAAGATAGCTTTTTCATGGTAACTGCGTTTTAATACCAATCGGGACCGGAGTGATTGCTGCAGTATACCCGCTAACAATGCTTGTGTGTCAGCAGCAAGTCTGATAAGACTACTGTTGGGCAGCGGGGATAGCTGTAACACAGCGCTTCGTATTTTCTACGAAAAAAATAAAAGGGAAAAAACGTGCTTTCCTTTCGTCGCAAACACAATGCCAGTTTAGTAGGACTGGACATCAGTTCGACATCGGTCAAGCTTCTGGAGCTTAGCATTCAGGATGGCCGCTATCGGGTTGAAAGCTATGGGGTTGAGCCACTGCCTTCGAACGCAGTGATCGAAAAAAATATTGCAGATGTCGAAGGAGTCGGTGATGCAATTGAACGTCTAGTGAGGCGTGCACGACCGCGTGCGCGAGCTGCTGCAGGAGCGGTGGCAGGTTCTGCAGTGATCACCAAAGTCATCGATATGGAAGCTGATTTATCAGATGATGAGCGTGAAACGCAAATCCGTCTGGATGCAGATCAGTACATTCCGTATCCACTTGCTGAAGTGAATTTGGATTTTGAGGTGGTCGGCCCTTCTGCGGTGGGTGCCAACCGTGTCAGTGTGCTGTTGGCAGCATCTCGCTCCGAAAATATTGAGCATCGCGTTGATGCCTTAGAAATCGGTGGCTTGACTGCACGTGTGATGGACATTGAAGCGTATGCCATGGAACGGGCGTTTTCGTTAATTATCGATACTCTCCCTAGTTCTCCTGATATTGTTGCGGTGATTGACGTTGGTCACACCATGACAACGTTGCATGTGTTGCGCGACGAAAAAATCATTTATACCCGTGAGCAGTTGTTTGGTGGTAAACAATTGACCGAGGACATTCAACGTCGTTATGGACTGTCTTTCGAAGAGGCCAATCGTGCCAAACGAGAAGGCAACTTGCCTGATGACTATGAGCCTGAAGTGCTACGACCATTCATGGAGTCTGTAGTTCAGCAGGTTACCCGCTCGTTACAATTTTTCTTCTCCTCTAGCCAATACAATGATGTCGATCACATTTTGCTGGCGGGTGGTAGTGCTAGTATTCATGGGCTCGCTGGTTTAATCCAAGAAAAACTGGGCAATCGGGTCAGCGTCGCCAATCCGTTCTTGCAAATGAGTTTTGCCAGTCAGATTGATACCAGTGCAATCGAAAGTGATGCACCGTCGTTGATGATTGCGTGTGGACTTGCATTACGGAGTTTTGACTAGAATGGCAAAGATCAATTTGCTGCCATGGCGCGCAGAGCTTCGTGAGCAGCGTAAAAAAGAATTCCTGACCATCAACGTTGCAGTGTTTTTGCTTGCAGTGGTGATTGCGGGGATGATATGGATGTTTTTTAA
>JAYXXU010000317.1:0-1027 GCA_036019135.1 Pseudomonadota bacterium
CGAAATAGAAGACGGCGGTATGGTTTACGAATGAATCTAATAGCTGGCCTTTTAAACTGGATGCAGATCAAAAAATGATTTTCGCAAGAGGTCTAATGTCTGTTTATACCGAGTTGAGCTTTGCACAAATCCAAGCGTTTGCTGGTCAATATCAGCGTCGTGTGATTCAGATCCAGCCGATCCAAAATGGAATCGAAAACAGCAACTGGTTTGTCGATTTTGCGGATGGAGATCACGCGGTATTGACCCTGTTTGAGGCGCTAAACTTTGATCAAGCGAACAACTTGGCTGGCTTGCTAGATGGTATTGCACTGCGAGATTTGCCTGTGGCCACCCCTTATGTGAATAGCGTAGGACAGCGGTTGGGTTGGTTGGCGGATAAACCTGCTCAGTTTGCGCCACGCCTAAACGGCAAGCATCCAATATTGCCGAGTCACCTGCAATGTCAGGCGATGGGGCAAGGCTTGGCACAACTGCATCTGGCTATGCAGTCGGTTGATTTTGAGCAAACCAATGCACATGGACAGGGCTGGTGGCAACAAGCTGCTGCCGAGTTACGTCCTGCCATGAATACTGATGAGCAGCGCTTACTTGATCAGTTGTTTATGCGGTTTGCCAGTGTTCAGAGTGAGGTGGGAGATGTACCACGTGGTCTGATTCATGGTGATTTGTTTCGCGATAACACGTTATTTTGTGGTGATCAATTAAGCGGAGTTTTGGATTTTTCGGAGTGTTGCGTTGATGAGTATTTGCTGGATATTGCAATTACGCTGAACGATTTTTGTAGTGACTGGCCATCAGTCACATTAGATCAGGACAAGTATGCGGAATTTTTACAGGGATATCAGGATATTCGCCCGTTGACCCATCAGGAGCAAATCGCATTGCCAGTCTATTTGGCGATGGCTGCTGGTCGATTTTGGTTGTCGCGACTGCAAGTGGCGCAACGCAACCAAGTTGAGAGGCGAGTCGGGGCACATGTGCTACAAAAAGACCCCAATGAAATGCGGGAGATGGTGTTGGATCG
>JAYXXU010000318.1:0-4954 GCA_036019135.1 Pseudomonadota bacterium
TGAAGATGTTGGTGGAGTCGCAGCGGGTGCAACGATGGACAGTGGTTTCTGAGATCATGATCAGTGATGTTGGGCAGTGTCGGTGATCCAGTCTTTATAACAAAACACGTTGACTTTTGACACTACCAAATTGAATTTCTTGGGAAAGGTGCTGTAGTGAGTTTTGGGAAAGGCGTCGTTTTAAAAAACATTTATATTCGAATAGATAGTGATGCGGTATTAACACTGAGTGCTGGCAGTCAAGTGTCGGGTCAATTACGTTGTAATGCAGGATGTAAAATTGAGATTGGTCAGCGCACATTGATTCGTGGGAAGAGCAGAATACATGCACATGAGGCTGTGAATGTGATCATTGGTGATGACTGTATCTTGCATGATTTTCGCTGTAGAACATCAGACTCTCACAAAATCTATATGGCAAATGATGTGACCGTAACCGGACGCTTGAATCGTGGACGTACAGTGATGATTGGCGATCGGGTGTATTGTGAATCAGGTGTGCATGTCTACAAAGGGGTGTCTATCGGTAGTGATAGCTATATTCAGGCGAGATCCATCATTGTGAAAAGCTTTGCAGAAGAAGGGGGATATATTGCTGGTAGCCCAGCACAATTATTGGCAACGCAAACAGTATGGTTTAAAGCATAAAGAAAATATTTTTTGAGTGGTTGGTAGTAAATAAGGATGACCTAATAAAGGTAGTGAAAAATTACTATTTTAAATTATGGTCCCGGAGGTCGGACTCGAACCGACACGTCATCGCTGACAGAGGATTTTGAGTCCACCGCGTCTACCAATTCCACCACTCCGGGAGGAGTGCGTCTTTAGGCTTGCCATTCTAGTGATTTTTTTGATGCTGTCAAGCAGTCGGATTGAATATTTGCTATGATTTGCCGCCGATTTTGTGTGGTTGATCAATAAAAATGCAACTTGCTGATTTTTCATACGACTTGCCTGAGCATCTGATTGCGCGCTATCCCTTGCCAGAGCGCAGTGCCTCGCGCCTATTGTATCTGCCTGTACACGGGCAGGTGCAGGATCTAAGGGTAAAAGCCTTGCCAGAGCTGTTAAATGCGGGCGATGTACTGGTGTTGAACGATACACGGGTGATGAAAGCACGTCTGCATGGCCAAAAGGCTAGCGGCGGGGTGGTTGAGGTGCTGGTGGAACGTGTTCTAGCGGAACAGATCGTGCTGGCGCATGTGCGTTCAAGCAACACGCCTAAGACAGGGATGGTTTTGGCGTTGGCTAATGGGCAGCTACAGGCTGAGGTATTGGGTCGGCGTGATAATTTGTTTGAGCTACAGTTTGATCAGCCAGTTTTGTCGGCGCTTGAGCAGTATGGGGAGTTGCCAATTCCGCCTTATTTTCATCGTGATGCAGATGCATCGGATGAGTCTCGCTATCAGACGGTGTTTCATGATCCCGCCAAAACAGCCAGTGTGGCCGCGCCAACAGCTGGCTTACATATGGATGATGTCTTGCTTGCACAACTACAGGCCAAGGGCGTTCAGTTGGCTTATGTGACATTGCATGTTGGCGCGGGGACGTTCCAGCCAGTTCGTACAGCGGATATTACCCAACATCAGATGCACAGTGAGTGGGGTGAAGTCCCTGCCGCAACAGTCAGCAAGATTGCGCAAGCCAAAGCGGTAGGTGGCAAGGTGATTGCGGTTGGGACTACGGCAACGCGTGCGTTAGAGAGCGCAGCGCGTGCTTGTGATGTGGTAAATGGTGGGTCGTTGGCAGCGTGGTCTGGTGAGACCAGTATTTTTATTTATCCTAGCTATCAATTCCAAGTGATTGATCGCCTGATGACCAATTTTCATTTGCCAGAATCCACCTTGCTGATGTTGGTTTCTGCATTGGCGGGACGTGATCGAATCATGGCAGCCTATCAGCATGCGATTGCACAAGAATATCGCTTCTTTAGTTATGGAGATGCGATGTTGATTGATCGGGTCAGCGCGTAGGCGGCACGATTTTACGTCCAGCGAACTGTTTATTCGCCTTATAGGAATGCTGTATATGAAGTTTGAAAAGCTAGCCCAAGATGGCCGTGCGCGGCGTGGGCGCTTGACCTTAGCACATGGTGTGGTAGAAACCCCTGCTTTTATGCCCGTGGGGACGTATGGCACGGTAAAAGGCATGTTGCCACGCGATATTGAGGCGATTGGGGCACATATTATTTTGGGCAATACCTTTCATTTGTGGTTGCGGCCAGGGTTAGAAGTGATTCAAGAGCATGGTGGGTTGCATGATTTTGTGCAGTGGGACAAGCCGATTTTGACTGATTCTGGCGGGTTTCAGGTGTTCAGCCTTGGGGCAATGCGTAAGATTAAAGAAGAGGGGGTAACATTCCGATCCCCGATTGATGGATCCAAGGTGTTTTTGTCACCCGAAAAATCGATGGAAATTCAGCGGGTGTTGAACTCTGATATCGTGATGATTTTTGATGAGTGTACGCCATACCCTGCGACGTTTTCTGAGGCACAGCAGTCGCTTCAGTTGTCACTGCGCTGGGCAAAACGTTGTAAAGATGCACATCAAGGCAATCCTAATGCATTGTTTGGGATCGTACAGGGCGGGATGTATCCTGAGTTGCGTGAGGAGTCACTCGCGGGACTAGAAGATATCGGCTTTGATGGTTATGCGATTGGTGGGCTGTCAGTCGGTGAGCCAAAGAATGAGATGATTAAGATCCTTGATCATTTGCCAACCCAGTTGCCTGCTGATAAGCCCCGCTATTTGATGGGCGTTGGTAAGCCTGAGGATATTGTTGAGGCGGTGCGGCGCGGTGTGGACATGTTTGATTGTGTGATGCCAACCCGCAATGCGCGCAACGGACATTATTTTTTCACTGATGGTGTAGTACGGATTCGTAATAGTCAGTATCGGCATGATATGAAGCCGCTTGATCCATATTGTGATTGTTATACCTGTCTGAATTTTACTCGTTCGTATTTATATCATTTGGATAAATGTGGCGAGATGCTTGGGGCGATGCTCGGTACGATTCATAACCTACGTTATTACCAGCGTTTGATGCAAGGGTTGCGGGATGCGATTAAGCAAGGTCAGCTGGATGCGTTTGTGCAGGATTTTTATGCGCGACGTGGGCTGGCTGTGCCTGAGTTGGCAGACTAATTGGATTCAATTAGAAGTAATAACAAGGCTGTGAGATGATTCTGAAAAGGGGCAGTATTGCCCCTTTTCTTATGGAATTCATTTTAACACTTGGCGAATGACAGGCCATGCGTTGTTTAGCAGTTTGGTTTGTGCTTCGGCTGTTGGGTGAATGCGATCCGACTGCATCATTCCTGTTTGTCCTGCGACGCCTTCTAAGAAAAATGGCATCAGTGGAACACGATGTTGTGTGGCGATCTTGGGAAAGACATTTTCGAAGGCGGTACTGTAGGCTGTGCCGTAGTTGGGCGGGATTTTCATGCCAAGCAATACGACCTTGGCATTTTGGTCTTTGCCCAGTTGCACCATCTTCGAAAGATTTTGTTCGATCAGTTTGGGTGGTTGACCCCGCAAGCCATCATTGCCGCCAAGCTCAATCACCAATACCTGTGGTCGATGCCTATCTAATAGGCTGGGCAGTCGAGATAAGCCGCCACTGGTGGTTTCGCCACTCATGCTGGCATTAATGACGGTGTATTGGCCTGCTTTGTAGGGTGTTTGGTTCAGGCGTTGTTGCAATTTGTTGACCCAGCCTTGTTGGACATCCATCCCATAGCCAGCACTGATACTATCGCCCAAGATCATGATGGTTTGCGCAGAAACAGCGCTGCTGCCCAGTATTGCGCCAGCAAGTAGGCTGAGGCGTACAAGGTGGTGCGGGTGACGCGATTTTTTGGGAGTGTTCATTGGTGTCCTTTTCATCGTCTAAACAACAAGAGCGTCAAGCGGCTATGGCCATTGCCCCGACAGGTGCATCGTCGCCATTTGAATCTCGGGCAAGTGTGCAAGCGCGAGGGCTTAGCCAGTCGGTACAGACCGCTGCGGGGTCATTAAATATTCTGCATGACATTGACCTACAAATTGCCAGTGGTCAACAGGTGTCGATTACGGGGCGTTCAGGCTCGGGTAAATCAACCTTGTTGGGGTTGCTGGCGGGGTTGGATCGTGCCAAGCAGGGCGAGATTTGGCTCTGTGGTGAGCCATTACACCAGATGAATGAGGATGAACGCGCCAGAGTTCGATTACAGCATGTGGGCTTTGTGTTTCAATCTTTTCAATTGCTGTCGCATTTATCAGCATTGGATAACGTGATTTTGCCATTGACGTTGGGGCGTGGCATGAAGCGTGCACAAGCCACACAGCAAGCACAGCAGATGTTGGCACGGGTGGGCTTAGCTGAACGGATGCAGCAGACCCCGCGTGTGTTGTCGGGTGGGGAGCAGCAGCGGGTGGCAATTGCACGGGCATTGGTGCATCAACCAGATGTGGTGTTTGCAGATGAGCCAACGGGTAATTTAGATGGTCAAACGGCTCATGATGTCGAGACATTGTTGTTCTCGCTCAATCGAGAGCTGGGAACGACGTTGATTGTGGTGACTCATGATGTCGCGCTGGCCAAGCGCTGTCGGCAGCAGGTGCATTTGCAGGATGGTTGTATTGTTGATCGTCAGACTGAGTCAGCATGAGGCCTTTAGAGATGTCGATTTTTGGTTTGGTATTTCGACAAACACGCCAGAGTGGTGGTTTAGGATTGTTGTTGGCAGCGCTGATTTTGGCGGTGACTGCGACCACGACGTTGCAGTTTGCGGCAGATACGGTGCGTGATGCGATTGCACAACAAGCAGGGCAGTTGTTGGCGGCAGATTTGGTACTGTCATCGCCTGATCCGATTGCAGCCGAGTGGTCAGATCGTGCAGCCGAGCAAGGCTTACGTCAGTCTGAGGTGGTGTTGTTTTCCAGTATGATTCAGGCCAATGATGAGTTTGCA